>JADHKZ010000030.1 GCA_016780995.1 Thermoleophilia bacterium
TGTGGAACTTCCGGCCGGACCGCGCGCGGCAGGTCACGCAGGCGCTCGGCGACCCCTCGTTCGACGGCTTCGACCGCGGCGCCACGCCGCCCCTGCCCGCCATCACCACGATGACGCGTCTGCGCAGCGAGTGGACCTACCCGGTGGCATTCGAGTCGGAGGACGTGCGCCAGGGCCTTGCCGAGGCCGTGAGCATGGCCGGTCGGCCCCAGCTGCACGTTGCGGAGACCGAGAAGTACGCCCATGTGACCTACTTCTTCAATGGTGGTCGCGAGGAGCCGTTCGACGGCGAGGAGCGCGTGCTGGTGCAGAGCCCGCAGCACGTGGCCACGTATGACGAGGCGCCTGAGATGAGCGCCTTCGGCATCCGAGACGCCGTGGTGGGCGCCCTGCAGGAGGGCGGCCATCAGCTGTACGTCATCAACTTCGCCAACGCCGACATGGTGGGGCACACGGGCGTGGTGCCGGCCGCCGTGGCGGGCATCGAGGCCGTGGACCGCTGCATGGCCGCCATCCGCCCTGCGGTGGCGGCAGCGGGGGGCCTGCTGCTGGTCACGGCCGACCACGGCAACAGCGAGTCGATGATCGAGCCGGACGGCAGCCCCAACACCGCCCACACCACCAACCCGGTGCCCCTGTGGATCGACCGCGCGGGCCTGCCGCTGCGCGAGGGCAAGCTGGGCGACGTGGCGCCCACGGCCATGGCGCTGATGGGCTGGGACGCCCCTGCGGCCATGACCGGCGACGTGCTGCTGGACCGTGGCTAGGATGCGGCCCGCATGAGCACCCGCGCCCAGGAATGGCTCCCCGACCCCGCCGGCAGGCACCAGCTGCGCTGGTGGGATGGCTCGCGCTGGACCGAGCACGTGAGCGACGACGGCGACACGTCCACCGATCCGCCCGGAGCGACCCTGCCGCCACCGCCCCCCGCGGGCTCCGAGCCGGGCGCGCCCGAGAAGCGGTCGGGACGCGCCACGGCGTCGCTGGTGCTGGGCATCGTGGGCATCCTGGTGTTTCCGGTGGTGTGCTCCACGCTGGCCATCATCTTCGGCGCGCTCGCGCTCCGCGACATCGGCGACCGGCGCGACATCGCCGGGCGCAACCTGGCGTGGTGGGGCCTCGGCCTGGGCATCGCCGGACTCGTCATCGGCATCGCCCTCATCGCCTACCGTTTCGCGTGATGTCCTCCATCTCCGACCGCATCCACGTTCGCGCCCAGTCGCCCGACGGCTACCGCGCGCTGGCTGCCCTCACGCGCGCCGGGCATCCCGACCATGCACTGGCCGAGATCGTCAAGCTCCGCGCCTCGCGGGTCAACAACTGCCGGTACTGCGTCGACACCCACACCGAGGCCGGCCGCAAGGCGGGGCTCACCGAGGCCCAGATCGAGGCCACGGCCGAATGGGAGGGCACCTCGGTATTCGACGACCGCCAGCGCGTGGCACTTGAGCTGACCGATCTGCTCACCTGCACCACCGACCTCAGCAGGGCGGAGGACGCCACGGCGCTTCGCACATGGGACGCTGCCGCCGACGCCTTCCCGGGAGATGAGGTGGTGCAGCTGGTGTTCACCATCGCCGGCATCAACACCTGGAACCGCATGATGATCGCCGAGGCCGTCTCCGCCGACGACTGACGCGGGGCGCGGCTACCCCACGCGCATGAGCGTGGTGATCACGTCGCGGCGCTGCTCCATGGAGAGCACCTCGTGGCCCGCGCTTGCGCACCAGTCGGGCAGGTCGAGGAACACCACGGGGTCGTCCGCCACCACCTCCAGCAGCTGGCCGACCTGCATGGCCTCCACGGCGTCGCGGGCCAGGTCCATCACCTCCGGGCACCGGACTCCCGTGGCGTCCAGGCGTCGGTGGGGACGGTGGCTCACCGGCCCTCCGCCAGGCGCGCGCCCAGGTCGGCCGGCAGCCCGGCCGCCTGGATGGCGTTCTGCGCCCCGGGGACGTCATACGGGGTGCGCCTGAACCTGAGGGTGAGGGCCTCCATGTCGAGGATGGCCCATGACGCCCGCGGGTCGAGGTCGCGCGGTTGCCCCACCGACCCCGGGTTCACCAGCCAGCGGCCGGTGCCGAGCGAGATGGTCTCCTCGCCGCGCACCAGGCCGCCGTCCAGCCGGCCGTCGTCGCCCAGGCGCCACGCGCCCGACAGGTGCGTGTGGCCGATCATGGTGATGCGCGCCGGGCTGGCCTCGATGGCCGCGCGAGCATGATCGCCCGTCACCACGTACTCCCACACCGGGTCACGCGGGCTTGCATGGAACAGCGCCACGTCGCCCTCCACGTCCTCGGCCTCCAGGGCCGCAAGGCGGTCCAGCGCGTTGCGGTCCATTCGGGTGCGCGTCCACTCGATGGCGGTCCGGGCCTGTGCCGAGAACACGCCCGCGTCCACGCGTCCCGCCGCGGCCAGGTCGTGGTTGCCGGCGATGCAGCGCTCCGACTCGTGCACGCACACCCGCAGGCACTCCGCCGGGTGCGCGCCGTAGCCCACCATGTCGCCCAGGCACCACACGCGGGTGATGGACGCCTGGCGGATGGCGCGTCGCACCGCCTCAAGGGCGTGGCGGTTGCCGTGGACGTCGCTGATGATGGCGATTCGCTCGCTCACGGCGGCCTACAGTAACCGCGTGAGCCGCGTCATCCAGTTCGTGGTCGTGGGGCGGCTGCGCCCCCCGCTGGCCGATGCCGGCGCCGAATTCGAGGCCCGCATCGCGCGCATGGCCGATTTCCGCGTGGACGAGGTGGCCGCGGAACCCGTGCAGAGGGGCGAGGACCAGGTGTTCCGGCGCGAGGGCGATCGCATGCGGGCGAAGCTGGTGGCCGGCGCCCACGTGGTGGCCATGGACTCGCGCGGCCGGCCTCCGGCGTCCAGCGAGGCGCTGGCGCAGTGGCTGGGCCGGCGCCTGGAGGACACGCGCCCCACCACCTTCCTGGTGGGCGGGGCCATCGGCCTGGACCCCGCGCTGGCCGCCGCCGCCGACGAGCGCATGTCGCTGGGGCCTCTCACGTTGCCGCACCAGCTGGCGCGCGTGGTGCTGGGCGAGCAGGTGTACCGCGCGCTGGCCGACCTGGCGGGGCACCCCTACCCGCGCGCGGGCGGCGCTCGCTAGCATCGCCCGCCGTGCCTGACGCCAGCCCCATCACGCCGCTCGCCCACGCGCTCGCCCGCGAGGCATCGCAGGTAGCCGGCGGCGCCGATGCCGTGGCCGCGCTGGGGCCCCCGGCCAACCCGGAGTTCGGGGACCTGGCCACCAACGTGGCCATGACCCTGGCCAAGGCGGCGCGCCGCAGCCCGCGCGACATCGCCGACGACCTGGCGGCGCGCATCATTCAGGCGGAGGGGCTGGGGGAATACGTGGAGTCGGCCCAGGTCGCGGGCCCGGGCTTCATCAACCTGCGCCTCAGCCCGCGCTGGTTCGCCCACGCGGCGCGCGCCATCGTGGAGGCGGGGGATGCCTACGGGCGCGGCCAGGCCGATCCCGCGGAGAGGGTGCTGATCGAATTCGTGTCGGCCAACCCCACGGGCCCGCCGCACGTGGGCCACGCGCGGCAGGCCGCATACGGCGACGGCGTGGCGCGCATCCTGGAGTACGCCGGCCACCACGTGACCCGCGAATTCTACGTGAACGACTGGGGCCGGCAGATGGAGCTGTTCGGCGCGTCCGTGGCCGCGCGCTACGGCCAGTTGCTGGGGCGCGACACGCCGGTGCCCGAGGATGGCTACCAGGGCGACTACGTGCGGGACATCGCCCAGCGCATGCGCGACGAGTTGGGGGATTCCTACGCCGACCGGCTCGACCCGCCCGACCCGGAGGTGCTTGCGCTCTTCGCCGCGCGCGGCAAGGAGCTGATGCTGGCCACCATGACCCAGGAGCTCGAGCGCTTCCGGGTGCGCTTCGATGACTTCTTCAGCGAGACCACGCTGCATGAGGGCGGCGCGGTGGCCCGCGGCCTGGAGGCCCTGGTGGCCTCCGGCGACGCCTATGAGAAGGACGGGGCCCTGTGGTTCCGCACCACCGACTACGGCGACGAGAAGGACCGCGTGCTGCGCCGGTCGGATGGCTCCACCACCTACCTGGCCGCCGACGTGGCGTACCACCTGCACAAGGCCGGGCGGGGCGACGATCGCCTGCTCGACGTTCTGGGGGCCGACCACCACGGCTACATCGCACGCCTGCGCGCGGTGATCGCCGCCGGGGGGTTCGACCCGGACATGCTCGAGGTTCCCATCGTGCAGCTGGTGTCGCTCACCGAGGGCGGCGAGGCCAAGCGCATGAGCAAGCGGGCGGGCACGCTGGTGACGCTGGGCGAGCTCATCGACGACATCGGCGTGGACGCGGCCAGGTTCTTCCTGGTGCAGCGCAGCCACGAGACGGCATTCGACCTGGACCTCGACGTGGCGCGCGCCGAGGGCAACGAGAACCCCGTGTACTACGTGCAGTACGCCCACGCGCGCATCGCCGGGATCCTGGCCCAGGACCCGACGGCGCCGGGCGACGCCGGCACGCCGGCCCACCTCGACCCATCCGAGCGCGCGCTCCTGCTGGCCCTGTGCCAGTGGCCCGAGGTGGTGCGCGAGGCCGAGCACCGGCGGTCGCCGCACCGGGTGGCCGCATACCTGATGGACCTCGCCCGCGACTTCCACGGCTTCTACCACCGCTGCCGCGTGGTGGGGGAGGCCCCGGAGGTCGTGGCCTTCCGCCTCGACCTGCTCCGGGCCACGCGTTCGGTCATCGCCACGGGCCTCGGCCTGATCGGCGTGGAGGCCCCCGACCGCATGTAGCGGTGCGCTAGCCTTGGGTCGACCCGCGGGTGTAGCTCAGTTGGTAGAGCATCAGCTTCCCAAGCTGAGGGTCGCCGGTTCGAGCCCGGTCGCCCGCTTCACGTGGTTGGGGACAGCTCGCTGGTGCAGTGCGGGCAGCGCGAGGCCGCGATCGACACGTCCTCGGTGCACGCGGGGCACGAGGTGGTCTCGGCCTTCTCGCCCATCACGCGGATGACGGCCTTCACCACCATGAAGAGCACGAGCGCGATGAGGATGAAGGTGATGAGCGCGCTCAGGAACGACCCGTAGGTGAACTCCGAGCCGTTCACGGTGAACACCAGGTCGTCGAAGTTGGTGTCGCCCACGATGGCGGCGATGAGCGGCATGATGAACGAGTCGACGAATGCCTTTACCAGCACGGTGAACGCGGTGGCCAGCACGAAGGCCACGGCCACCTTCAGCAGGCTGTCGCTGAACGCGAATGCCTTGAAGTCGTTCCAGAAACCACGGGTCCTGTTCATGCCCGGAACGGTGGCAGCCGTTCCGGGCGGCATCTGCGCCTAGCGGCGGCGGGGCACCGCCACGATGAGGGCCTTCACCACGCCCTCTCCCATGCGCGCGGTCAGGCGCGCGCCGGACTTCGAGCGCACCAGCACGCCCATCGACCCGCGCGCCACCTTCTTGCCGTAGAGCTTCCGTGCCTTCGCCACGGAATCGCCGGGCTTCAGTCCCTTGGCCGTGACCCATTGCGGGCCGGTCAGCACCGCAGCCCGCAGGCGGGCATCGTCGCCGCACGTCGACCCGCCGCGCGCGGGCGAGAAGGTCATGATGGCCCCCAGCGATGCCCAGGTGGCACGGCAGTTGCCATAGGCGGCACGGGTGGTGCCCGGGCCGAGCGACTTCCTGGCCGCGGCCAGCGTGCCTCGGGCGCCGCGCACGTCGGCCAGTCGCACCGCGCCCTTGCGCGTGACCCACACGGCCAGCGGGCCCGAGGGCGCGCCCGACGCGATGGTGCGCAGCGTGGTCGTTTGCGGCTCCAGGCCGTTGTGGCGCAGCATCGACGCGTAGAGCCGAAGGATCTTCTCGGTGTACCCGCCGCCCGTGGCCCAGTTGCCGTTGCCCATGGCCTCCCAGGTGGGGGCGCGGCCGTAGGGGCGCACGTATGTGAACCGGATGTCGGTGAGCGGGCGCGCCGTGCGTGTGGGGTCGGCCTTGGGGTCGGCGTAGGCCCACAGGTGCTGGATCTGCGCACGCACGCCATCCTGCGGCGTTGCGAAGATGTTGCCGCGCGAGCAGCTGTCGCACGCGCCGAGGCCCGAGTAGTTGTTGTCGGAGGGCTTCACCATGCTGCCCTCGTACCGGAACCACCCGGTCTCCAGGATGGACTGCACGAAGGCGATGTCGCCCCGGATGTTCTGGGCGTTGCCCTCGTCCACGAACATGCGCGCCAGCTCCGCCATGGGGATGCTGATGCGGGGGGTCACCTTCTGCGTGGCGAACCACGATGCGATCTGGTCGCCGCTGAGCCGCGACTGCCCCATGACCGGGGTGACGCCCTGCGTGGCCGGCGCCGTGGTGACGGGCGTGGTGGTGCCGCCCGACGGGGTGGGGGCCTGCGGCTGCGATGTTCCCTGGGCTGCCAGGCCGGCCGGGAGGGCCAGCGCGATGGCCGCCGCGATGATCACGGGGTAGCGCACGGTGGGCGATGCTAGGACACCTCACGGCGGGTGCCCGCACGTCCCGTTGCGGGCATTACATGACCCTTACGTCGCTAGCCTGCCCATATGCAGGCGATTTCCCTTGCCACCGGGGCCGAAATGCGTGTCACCCGTCCCCACGCGGATGTGGTGGTTACGTGCGTCAATGGCGGCAGCGGCACCCCCCGGCCCGGCAATTGGAGCCCCACCATCGAGTGGCTGGTGCACCGCCTGGCACCGCGCTTCCCGGACGCGGGCTTCGCCGAGGTGCGCTACCGGGTGCGCTCATGGCGCATGTTGCCCTCGTGCATCGCGGACGGGGCAGCTGCCCTGGATGCCCTGCCCTCGGCGCGCCGCGTAGTTATGCTGGGCTTCTCCATGGGCGGGGCCGTGAGCATCGCCTGCGCCGCCGATGACCGCGTGACCGACCTCGTGACACTGGCGCCGTGGATCCCCGATGAGCTCGCGCTGGGGCAGCTGGCGGGCGACCGCGTGACCATCCTGCACGGCAGCATCGACGGCTGGGTGCCCGGCATCCCCGGCGTGCGCCCATCGCACTCACGTGCGGGCGCCGACCGCCTGCGGGCCGCCGGCGCCGACGTGATCTACCGGCGCATCCCCGGCGCCCTGCACGGCGTGGCCGTGCGCCGCAACGACCGGCTCATCGCGCTGCCGCGCGCCGCCACCTGGCTGGCCGACGTGGAGTCGGCCCTGGTGCGCGCCGGCCTCTAGCCGGCCGACTTGGCCTTGCGGATGGCCTGGCGCTCCTGCGTGGGCACCTTCACGTCCCACGCCAGGCCCACCTTCTCCATGCCGTAGATGAGGGCCCACGACAGGTCGACCTGCTTCCAGTGGAGGCCGTGCCGGGCCGATCCGGGGAAGGCGTGGTGGTTGTTGTGCCAGGCCTCGCCGAACACCGGGATGGCCAGCGGCCAGAAGTTGCGGCTCTCGTCGTCGGTGGCGTAGTCGCGCCGGCCGTACATGTGGCAGATGGAGTTGACCGACCACGTGAGGTGGTCGAACACGAACACCCGCAGCAGACCGGCCCACACGAAGCACTGGAAGCCCAGCCACAGCGATCCGCCGCCCCAGGCCCAGCCCACCACGAACGGGATGCCCAGCGACAGGGCCAGCCACAGCATGTACAGGCGGTCGATGCGGCGGATGAGCGGGTCGCCGTACAGGTCCTTGCCATAGCGCTCGCCGCGCTCGAGGCCCTTGGTCGTGAGCAGCCAGCCCACCTGGGCGTGCCACAGGCCCTTCAACACGCCCTTCCAGCCCGGCCCGTGGCCGTGGTGCGGGGAGTGGGGGTCGCCCTCCTTGTCGGACAGCGCATGGTGCTTGCGATGGTCGGTGACCCACTGGGTGACCGGGCCCTGCAGCGCCATCGATCCCAGGATCGCCCACACGGCGGTCATGAACGGCGTGGTCTTGAAGGCGCGATGCGAGAACAGCCGGTGGAAGCCCACCGTGATGCCCATTCCGCACAGCACGTACATGATGGCGAACATGATGAGGTCCACCGGGCCCACGGCCACTCCCCACAGGAGCCCCGTGATCGACAGCAGCGCCAGCGGTGGCACCACGATGGCCGTGAGGGTGATGATGCGCGCGGAGGTGAGCGGCTTGTCCCGGACCGTGCCGACGAGCGGCTTGCGCGGTCGTGGCGATTCTGCGGTGCTCATCGGGGAAGCAGCGTAGCCGCACGCCGGGGCGCCGCGACCGGTTATCGGTACCGTGCGGCCGCGATGGCCCGCATAGCGATCATCGGCAGCGGCATCGGCGGGCTGGGGGCGGCCTGGCTGCTGTCGCGCGCCCACCACGTGGAGGTCTTCGAGCGCGACCGGCGCATCGGCGGCCACACGCACACCACCCGCGTGATTGGCCCGGATGGCGAGCACCTCGCGCTGGATTCGGGATTCATCGTGCACAACGAGGTCACCTACCCGCTGCTGGTGCGCATGCTGCAGGAGCTGGGCGTGGCCACGCAGCAGTCGCGCATGGGCTTCTCGGTCACGTGCCGCGCATGCGGGCTGGAGTTCTCGGGCGTTCGGTTGTGGACCCAGCCCGAGGCGTTCCTCAATCCCCGGTTCCTCCGCATGATCCCCGATGCCGTGCGGTTCCAGCGCACCGGCGAGCGCGCGCTGCTGCCCGAGCACGCGGGGCGCGACCTGCGTGAGTTCGCCCGGGCCGAGGGCTACTCGCGGGCGTTCACCGACCACTACCTGGTGCCCCTTACGTCGGCCATCTGGTCGGCCGGCCTCGAGGACTCCCGCGATTTCCCGGCCGCGTACGCCGTGGAGTTCTGGCGTAATCACGGGATCCTGGGCTTCCGCCGGCTGCAGTGGCGCACCATCACCGGCGGCAGCGACAACTACGTGCGGGCCATCACCCGCCCGCTGGGTGACCGCGTGCACGCCGGCCTGGGGGTGACGGAGGTGCGTCGTCGCCCCGATGGCGTGGACGTGCGCACCGACGACGGCCAGGTACGCGCGTTCGACCACGTGGTGATGGCGGCACACGCCCGCCAGTCGCTGGCCATGCTCGCCGACGCCACCCCTGAAGAGCAGCGGGTGCTGTCGGCCTTCCGCACCACCGAGAGCGCGGTGAGCCTGCATGCCGACGCGTCGCTGCTCCCGCGAAGGCGCCGGGCCCGCGCGGCATGGAATCATCACGTGGATGACTGCCAGGCCACGTACCCGGCTCCGGCCATGACCTACTCGCTCAACCGCCTCCAGGACCTCGACTCGCGCGCCGAGTGGTGCGTGTCGCTGAACCGCGACGACGAGGTGGACCCCGCACGCCTGGTCATGCGCACCCGGTACGCGCACCCGGTGTACGACTTCGGTGCCCTCGAGGCGCAGGCCGGGATGGACGGCATCCAGGGCGCGCGCCGCACGTGGTTCAGCGGAGCCTGGATGGGCAACGGCTTCCATGAGGACGGCCTGCGCGCCGCGGTGTCGGTGGCGCGCGGCCTGGGGGTGGACTGGTGAGGTCGGCCATCTACACCGGGACGCTCATCCACGCGCGTCGCACCCCGGCCGAGCACGTGTTCCGCTACCCCGTGGTCTTCTACGCGCTCGACCTGGACGAGATCCCTGAGCTCGACCGGCGCCTGAAGCTGTTCGGGTACAACCGCCCGGGGCTGGTGAGCCTGCGCGACTCCGACCACCTGGGCGATCCCGCGCGCCCCGTGGCCGAGAACATCCGGGCGCACCTGGCCGAGCGCGGCGTGCCCGCCGATGACGCCCGCATCACCATGCTCACCAACCTGCGCGTGGCCGGCTACGTGTTCAACCCGGTCTCGTTCTTCTACGTCCACGGGCCGGATGGCGAGCTCCGCTGCGTGCTGGCCGAGGTCAGCAACACCTTCGGCGAGCGGCTTCCGTACCTCCTCACCGATGAGCAGCGCATCGAGCCCCTGAAGGACGAGCACGCGTTCCGGCACGACAAGCGCATGCACGTATCGCCGTTCTTCCCGCTGGACCAGGAGTACGTGTTCCGCATGGGGGAGCCCGGCGATACCGTGAACATCCGGATAGACGTGCTGCAGGGCGATGAGCGGCCCTTCTGGGCGCAGCTCACCGGCACGCGGCACGATCTGACCGACGGGCAGTTGGCACGCGCCGCGGCGCGGTACCCCCTCATGCCCCTGCAGGTGATCTCGTTGATCCACGTCGAGGCCCTTCGCCTCCGGAGGAAGCGCGTGCCGTTCCACAGGAAGCCCAGGTTCGTGCCGTCGGAGGGATCGGTGGCCGCCGCCCACGACCAGGCGGAGGGCACGCGGTCGCGCGGTCTCCGGCCCGTGGAGCCCACCGGCCGGTCACCGCTGTCGCCGGTGGTGAAGGCCCTGGCGATGCGCGGCCTGCGCCACCCCGTGGGGGGCTGGTTCGAGGTGGAGATGCCCGACGGCACCGTGCACCTCATGGGGTCGCCGGAAAGCGGTCCCCGGCATGCGCGCATCACCGTGACCGGCAAGGACTTCTTCCGCCGCATCGCGCGCCGTGGTCGCGTGGGGTTCGGCGAGGCCTACCAGGCGGGCGACTGGACCGCGGACGACCTGCCGGCCTTCCTGGAGATCCTGGCGCTCACGGCCGAGGACGTGCGCCGCCGGCCGCCGGCATCGCTGGTGCCCGCGGCCATCTCCAAGCGGCCCCGCCTGCCCAACCCGGCCGACCTCATCCGCGCGCGGCGCGACGTGCGGTACCACTACGACCTGGGCAACGACCTCTACGAGGTGTTCCTCGACCCATCCATGACCTACTCGTGCGCGTACTTCGAGCACGCGGGGCAGTCGCTGGAGGATGCCCAGCAGGCCAAGTACCGCCGCCTGTGCGAGAAGCTGCGCATCGGCCCGGAGCATCACGTGCTGGAGGTGGGCTGCGGGTGGGGCGGGTTCGCCATGCACGCCGCGCGCGAGCGGGGCTGCCGCGTGACCGGCATCACGCTGTCCACCGAGCAGGCCGCTGAGGCCCGCCGCCGCGTGGAGCAGGCCGGCCTGGCCGACCAGGTGGACATCGTGATCTGCGATTACCGGCAGATGCAGGGCAGCTACGACCGCATCGTGTCGATCGAGATGATCGAGGCGGTGGGCTACGACGGGCTGCCCACGTACTTCGCCAACCTGGATCGCCTGCTGGCGCCCGGCGGGGTCATCGGCATCCAGGCCATCACGGTGCCCGACCAGCGGCTGGAGCGCTACCGGCGCGGCACCGACTGGATCCGCGAGTACATCTTCCCGGGCGCCTTCTGCCCGCCGCTCACGTCGATGGTGGACGCCATGCGCACCTCATCGGAGCTGCAGGTGGAGGGCATCGAGAACATCGGCATCCACTACGCCGACACCCTGCGCCTGTGGCGCGAGCGGTTCATGTCGCGCGCCGACGAGGTGCGCGACCTGGGGTTCACGGATGAGTTCATCCGCACGTGGGAGTTCTACCTGGCGTTCTGCGAGGCCGGCTTCCGCACGCGGGCACTGGGCGACCTGCAGATGGTCATCAGCCGGGCCTACAACGGCACCCTGCCGCAGTGGCCCGAGGAGCGGCTCGCCCTCTAGGCGCGCTCGTCCTCGTCGAGGGCGGTGCGAAGCCGCTCGAGGTTGATTCCGATGTTCACGCCCGACCCGAACGCGGCGGCTCCCGCGAGGATGACGCCAAGCACGAGGCCCCCGATGGTGACGATGCCCTCGGCGGCGTCGTCCGCGCCAGTAGCGATGGCCACGACCTGGGCCGCGATGGCCACCACGCCTGCGGCCACCACCACCCATCCGAGCCGGATGAGCAGCTTCTCGGCCATCTCGCCACGCGCGATGCGGCGCGCGGTGTCGTCGCGCATCAGTCCCCGCCGCCCCTGCCGTCGAAGTCGAGCGATGCGGAGTTGATGCAGTACCGCAGGCCCGTGGGGCCGGGGCCGTCGGGGAACACATGCCCCAGGTGGGCGTCGCACTGGGCGCAGCGCACCTCGATGCGCCGCATGCCGAATGAGCCATCCTCGTGCTCGGTGATGGCATCAGCGCTGACGGGGGTGACGTAGCTGGGCCACCCGGTGCCCGAGTCGAACTTGTGGGACGAGTCGAACAGCGGCGCCTCGCAGCAGATGCAGCGGTAGATGCCGTCGTCGTGGTGGTCCCAGTACACGCCCGTGAACGCGGGCTCGGTGCCGGCCTCGCGGGTGACGTGGAACTGCATGTCGGTGAGGGTGGCGCGGTACTTCTCGTCGTCCGCTCCGGCGCGGCGTCCCATGGGAACCTCCGGGGTCATTGGGCCGGTGGACCCGGGATGATAGGGGCAGTCGGCCCGCCTGCCGGTGCTACCGTCGGGACCTGAGATGAAGTCACGATCACGTTTCGCCATCGCGCTCACCCTGGCCGCCGTCCTCGGAGGCTGGCTCATCTGGACGAGCATCGGTGGCAGCCTGGAGACCTACACGAGCCCGTCGGGCCTGGTGAAGACCTCCGATGGCACCACCTATCGCCTCAACGGCAAGGTGGCGCCCGGCAGTCCCAAGGACGCCGCCGAGCGGGCCCAGACCGCCGAGGGCCTGAGGTTCGTGGTGCGCGACAAGGAGAACGCCGCGGTCACGGTGCCCGTGGTGTACCGCGGCAACGTCCCCGACGCCTTCAAGGACGGTCGTGAGATCGTGGTGACCGGCCGCATGGAGAACGGCGTGTTCCAGGCCGATCGCGGCACGCTCATCACGCTGTGCCCCTCCAAGTTCATGGAGGAGCAGGCCAAGCAGGGCAAGGAGATGCCGGCCGACCACACGTCGAAGGGCGCCGCGGGCACGTGACCCTCGTCGGTCGCGCAGCGCTCCTGCTGGCGTTCGCGGCCGCCCTCTATGCGGTGGGTGCGGCCCTGTGGTCGCGGCGCAAGGGCAAGCGCCAGTACCTGGCGTCGGCGGAGCGCGGGGTGTGGGCGGTGTTCGCGGCCACCACCACGGCAATCGTGGTGATGTGGGCGCTGCTGCTGGGCAACCGGTTCGACGTTGCCGACGTGGCGGGCTACTCCAACACCACGCTGGGCTGGAACTACAAGATCACGGCGCTATGGGGCAGCCAGGCCGGATCGCTGCTCTTGTGGATGTGGATCCTGTCCATCGTCGCGGTGCTGGTGGTGGTGACCAACCGCCGGCGCAATCGCGAGCTCATGCCCGTGGTGGTGGCGGTGCTCATGGGCACGGCGGTGTTCTTCACCAGCGTGCTGTCGTTCGTGACCAGCCCGTTCGCCACGGTGTCGCCGGTCCTGGAGGACGGGCGGGGCCTCAACCCCCTGCTGCAGAACGCCTACATGCAGAGCCACCCCCCGCTGCTCTACATCGGCTATGTGGGGCTGTCGGTCCCGTTTGCCTTCGCCATCGCCGCGCTGGTCACCCGGCGCCTCGATTCGATGTGGATCACCTCGGTGCGGCGGTGGATCATCGTGTCGTGGATGTTCCTCACCGTGGGGATCGTGCTGGGATCGCGGTGGGCGTACGAGGAGCTGGGGTGGGGCGGCTACTGGGCCTGGGACCCGGTGGAGAACGCCGCGCTCATGCCGTGGCTGGTGGCCACGGCGTTCCTCCACTCGGTGATGGTTCAGGAACGCCGGGGGATGCTGCGCATCTGGAACATGGTCCTGGTCATCATGACCTTCACCCTGGCGCTGTTCGGCACGTTCCTCACGCGCTCGGGGATCCTGTCGTCGGTGCATGCGTTCGGCGAGAGCACCCTGGGCCCGTACTTCCTGGGCTTCATCATCGTCATCCTGGTCGGGTCGTTCGCCCTGCTGTTCTCGCGCATGTCACTGCTGCGCAGCGAGAACTCGCTGGAGAGCTACATCAGCCGTGAGGCGGTGTTCCTCTACAACAACCTCCTGCTGGTGGGGCTGGCGTTCGCCGTGTTCTGGGGCACCATGTTCCCGGTGCTCTCCGAGGCCGTGCAGGGCGAGAAGATCACGGTGGGGCAGGGCTTCTTCAACCAGGTGGCGGCACCCATCGGCCTGGCGCTCCTGTTCCTCACCGGCGTGGGGCCCATGATCCCCTGGCGCAAGGCGTCCATGCGCGAGCTGCGCCGGCGCTTCGCGGGGCCATTGGTGGTGGCCACCATCGCCATCATCCCGGCCGTGTTCTTCGCGCAGGACGGCGGGGCCTGGTGGGCCGCGGCGGCCATCATCCTGGGCGCGTTCACCCTGGCCTGCCTGGTCAGCGAGTTCTGGCGGGGCATGACGGTGCGCCACCAGCTGGGCGGTATCTCGTGGATCGGGGCGCTGGGCCAGCTGTTCACCCGCAACCGGCGGCGCTACGGCGGCTACGTAGTGCATGTGGGCGTGGTGTCGATCATCGTGGCCATCGCGTGCCAGGGGGCGTTCTCCACGCAGGGTGACCTGGCGCTGCGCACCGGGCAGACCGGCGAGGTGGCGGGGTACCAGTTCACCAACGATGGCGGCACGCGGTCGAAGGACGACCACAAGATGAGCGTGGGCGTGCAGCTGGGGGTGTCGGAGGGCGGCAACAGGTTCGCCACGCTCGAGCCCGGCGTGGACGTGTTCACCGCCCAGCAGCAGCGCTCCAGCGAGGTGGCGGTGGATACCTCCCCGTTCCGCGACGTCTACGTGGTGCTGGTGGGGCTCACGCCGGACGGCCTGGCGCGCATCAGCGTGTTCATCAACCCCATGATGATGTGGATCTGGGTGGGTGGCCTGCTCATGCTGGTGGGGTCGCTGGTGGCCGTGTGGCCGTCACGGCGGCCCCGGGAGGTGTCCGTGCCGTCGCCCGTGGGGGCTGACGGCCGGGTGCGCGAGTAGCCTCGCCCGGCGATGGCCTACGTGATTATCGCCGTCATCAGCGTGGCGCTGGTGGCCCTCGTCGCCTGGCCCCTGGTGGCGCGCGCCGGGTCCGACTCCGCGCCCGCGGAGCACATGGATGATCGCCTGGCCATCGAGGAGGAGCTCCAGCGGTCGCTCGACTCCATTCGCGAGATCGAGATGGACCATCGATCGGGAAACCTCTCCGACGAGGACTTCGCCGCGCTCGACCGTGACGAGCGCGCGCGCGCGGTGGAGTTGATGCGGCGGCGCGACGCCCTGTCGGCCGGCCAGGAGGCCACGTGATGGCACGACGCGGATGGCTGGCGGCCATCGCCGCCCTGGCGGCCGTGCCACTGCTGTCGGGGTGCAGCGCCAAGCTCTCGCAGTTCATCGACATCGCGCCGGATGGCGGCGGCACGCTCTCGCTGGAGTTGCGCCTGGACCCCGCCGCGCAGCAGGCCATCGACCTCCCGCGCCAGCTGAGCGAGGGCACCTTCCAGCGCTTCCTGGACGTCCGCACGGAGCGCTGGCGCGCGCCGGGCAACACCAGCCTGCCGTTCGCCCAGGAGACGCGACCCAACGGCACCGTGGTGCTGCGGTCGGTGCGGCGGCTGAAGGCCGGCACGTCGCAACTGGACGACCTGGAGAGCGCCCTGGGGGTGGAGCGGCCGCTGCAGCCCATCCTGTCGGCCACGGGGCGGTACTGGGCCGCCCCAAACCGCCGCGAGGCCCCCAGCGCGCGCACCACCACCACCACGCCCGCGTCGGGCACGGCCCCCGAGGGGGAGGCGCCGGCGGGCATCACGGGGCTCCCCACCCGCGTGCCTCTGCAGGCGGTGCTGGTGGACGAGTTCACCCCCGCGTACACCGATCGCGGCCGACGCTACCTCTCCACGTTCTCCATCGGCTCGCGCGGGGGGGTGGGCGACCTGCTGGAGGCGCCGTGCAACGCCGGCAGCCCCCGCATCGACTTCACGCGGGCCGACCGCGCGCTGCAACGCGGGTTGGACTTCTCGTACGCATGGGCCATGCCCGCCAAGATCGCGCTGTTCTCCACCGGCGCCACGGTGTCGGGCGATGGCTACGTGGCCCGCTGGAACATGCCCTACGGGTCGTGCCTGCGCATGGAGATGTCCTCCGCGGGCGCCGAGGATGGCCGCGTGGTCAACGGCATCATCCTGGGCGCCGCCGTGCTGTTCCTGGCCCTGGTGTTCGCGCTCCGCGCCGTGTCACGGCGCCGTCGCAGGGGTGCGGCCGCCAGCGCCGACGATCAGTGAAGTTCCTGCATATGCGCGGGAAATCAGGCGGCTGATGCCCTGTCGGCGTGCGAGCCATGGTTCCCCGGTCATCCCGGGAAGAATGGTTGCAGTGTCCCTCGTAAGCTCATAAAAAGGTCAAGTGGGGTACCTGCACGGGGTTGACTCGGCCGGGACCGCCGCTAGGGTCGTCCGCGGCCAATGAACCCCGAAGGGCTCCGCAGGCGGCCCGCGAACCCCTCTGCGTGAGGGGCACAGGCGGAAAGGGAACCAGGATCATCGACCGCATTCGCAGTGACGCGCTCCGACGCACGGGCCCGGTCCGGGGGCTGATCGTCGCGGCCGCCCTGGCGTTCATGGCGGCGGCCGTCCCGTCCGTGGTGGCATCGCCGATGCCCTCGCAGTTGCCGGGCGCCCCCGCCAGCGCCGCGCCCGAGGGCTCCGGCGTGCCGCCGCAGCCGGTCGATACGGCCCCCGCGCCCGTCGCCCCGACCCCGGAGGCCACCCCCGCCACCACCCGGCCGGCCTCCGACGGGCTGCGCATCGGGGCCAAGGGCCGTGATGTCAAGGCCCTCCAGCGCAAGCTGCGCACCCGGGGCATCAAGGTGCGCGTGGATGGCAGGTACGGCCGCACCACACGGGCCGGGGTGCGCATCCTGCAGCGCAAGCTCAAGCTCAAGCCCACCGGCGTGGCCGACGCCGCCCTGCTGCGCAAGCTGGGCCTCAAGATCCGCGCCGTGGCAAGCGCTCCGGCCACGCTGTCGGGCCCCACCAGCGCGCGCTACCTCAAGGCGTTCCCCGTGCTGGGCGACTACCGCTACTTCGACGACTTCGGCGCGGCGCGCCACCAGGGCTCGCATGAGGGCAACGACATCGTGGCCAAGATGGGCACCCCGCTGGTGGCCTGCGTGGACGGCACCATCAGCCGCCTCACCCGCCAGGAAACCGGCCTCGGCGGCATCTACATCTGGATCGAGGACGCTCAGGGCAACGACTACTACTACGCCCACATGCAGACGATCGCGCCCGAGTTGAAGGCGGGGTCGAGGGTGACGGCCGGGCAGGTGGTGGGCACCATGGGAATGACGGGCGACGCCAGGGGCACCATCCCGCACCTGCACTTCGAGATCCGGCCCAAGGGCGGCGGTTCCATCAACCCGTTCAACGAGCTCCGCGCGGTGGATCTCAGGCGCCGGTAACGCGCGTTCCATAGGACTGCGCGTCCTGTCGTCGAATCCGCATCATCGTGACGCGGATTCCCACATACGCGGTACCGGCGGTCGCCCTGATCGCGGCGGGCGTGCTGCTGGCGCCGTCCGCCGCCGTGGCCCCGGACATCGTGGAGCGCAAGCAGGCCGTGGACCAGCGGCTGTACGGGGCCGAGGCGCGCCTGCGCGCGGCCATCGACCGCCAGGCGGTGCTTACCTCCGACCTGGCCACCATCAATCGACGGCTGCGACAGGTGAACGCGCGGCTGGCGCCGCTTGCGGCGCGCCGTGACGCGGCCGAGCAGGCGCACCGCCTGGCCGAGGGCACGCTGGCCCAGGTCACCCGCGACCTGCGGTTCCAGCAGCGGCAGCTGAAGGTGGCCACGGGGCGACTGAAGGTGCAGCGCCAGGCGCTGGTGGAGCGCCTGCGCGAGATCTACCGCACCGAGGACGACGATCCGCTGCTCGGGCTCCTGCAGGGGGGGAGCCTGTCCGAGCTGGCGGGGGCCGCCTCGGGCATCGAGCGGGCCACCGATCGTGACCGCGGCATGATCGAGGCGGTGGCGAGGTACCGGAACCTCACCCGCGACTCGGCGGCGCGCATCGCCGTGCTCCAGGAACGGGCCATTGAGGCCGAGCAGCGCACCGAGCGGCGGGCCGTGGCGGCCCGGGCGGCGGCGCGCCGGCTCGACGTGGAGCAGCGGGTGCTCAGGCGCACCAAGCGCGTGCGGGCCCGCATGCTGGCCACCATCAAGGTGGACCGCAACCACATCGAGGACGACACCAAGGAACTGCGCGACCAGTCGTTCGCGCTGGCCAAGCGCATCGCCGAGATCCAGGGCGTGCCGTACGCCGAACCCTCGGACGTCACGCCGTCGGCGGCGGGCTTCACCTGGCCCACCTCGGGGCAGGTGAGCTCCGGCTTCGGCCCGCGCTGGGGCCGCATGCACCAGGGCATCGACGTGGCCGCGCCCACAGGCCGGCCCATCACCGCGGCCAAGTCCGGCAAGGTCATCGTGGCGGGATCCTCGGGCGGCTACGGCAACCTGGTGGTCATCGACCACGGGGGCGGCCTCTCCACCGCGTATGCCCACCAGAGCCGCATCGCCGTGCGCGTGGGCCAGCCGGTCACCCAGGGCGGCCTGATCGGCTTCGTGGGCAGCACGGGCTTCTCCACCGGCCCGCACCTCCACTTCGAGGTGAGGGTGAACGGAGTGGCGCGCGACCCGCTCCCCTACCTGTAGGGCGTCTACACTCCTCGCCGGTTCGCACTCCATGCAGAGAGGAAGCCGCGCGTTGTCGCAGATGCAGCCCGCCCCGAAGACCGCCCAGTACCTGGCAGAGCCGCACGAGGTGCACCGCGTGGTGCTCCTGTACTCCGGGGGGCTCGACACCTCGGTCATGCTCAAGTGGATCCAGGACGAGTACGACGCCGAGGTGGTGGCGCTCTGCATCGACCTGGGCCAGCCCGAGGACGACTTCGACGCCATCCTGCAGAAGGCCGTGGACCTGGGCGCCGTGGAGAGCCTGGTGGTGGACGCCCGCGAGGAGTTCGCCCGTGACTACGTGGCGCCGGCCATCAAGGCCAACGCCCGCTACCAGGGCGGGTACCCGCTGTTCACG
>JADHKZ010000031.1 GCA_016780995.1 Thermoleophilia bacterium
CGACCGCCGGGAGATCGCCCGCGTGGCGATATCCGGTGAGGACGCAGTGGACCGCGCGGTGGCGGTGGCCCGGGCGGCGCTGGGCACGGCGCCGCCCGCGGCCGAGCGCGCGCGCATCCTCGACCGCGCAGCCGCGCTGGTGGCGGACCGCGCCGACGACCTTGCGCGGGTGCTGGCGGAGGAGGCTGGCAAGCCCATCCGGCAGGCGCGCGGCGAGGTGGCGCGCTGCGTCGATACCCTCACCTTCTCGGCCGCGGTGGCCCGCACCATGTCGGGCGAGGTGATCCCCATGGACGCGGCCGACTCCGGCGCGGGCCTGCTGGGCACCACGGTGCGCGAGCCCATCGGCGTGATCGCCGCCATCACGCCCTTCAACTTCCCCCTCAACCTGGTGGCGCACAAGCTGGGCCCCGCCGCAGCGGTGGGTGCGCCGGTGGTGTTGAAGCCCGCCGGCAAGGCGCCGCTGTCGGGGCTGGCGCTGGCCGCCATCATGCGCGAGGCAGGGCTCCCCCCGGGCCTTCTGGGCTGGGTGCTGGGTGATGCCGTGGCCGGTGAACCCCTCACCGCGCACCCCGACGTGTCCATGGTGTCGTTCACCGGCAGCAGCGCTGTGGGGTGGGTCATCCGTGCGCAGCGCCCCGACATCCGCGTGGCGCTGGAGCTGGGCAACGCCACCCCCCTGATCGTGCACGACGACGCCGACCCCGCCGTGGCGGCCCGCGCCATCGCGGGCAGCGCGTTCACCCACGCGGGGCAGTCGTGCATCTCGGTGCAGCGCATCCTGGTGCAGCGGCGCATCCACGACGCCCTCATGGATCACCTGCTGCCCCTGGTGGATGCGCTGGTGGCGGGTGATCCCCTGGACGAGGCCACCGACGTGGGGCCGGTGATCGACTCCGGGTCGGCCGACCGCATCCTGGAGTGGATCGCCGAGGCCACGCAGCTGGGGGCGCGGGTGGTGCGGGGCGGTGACCGCCTGCCGGATGGCCCCGCGATGGTGGCGCCCACCGTGCTGGACGGCGTGGCGCCGTTCGCCCGCTTGATGCGCGAGGAGGTGTTCGGGCCGGTCATCGCGATCTGCGCGTACGACCGCATAGAGGAGGCCATCGACATCGCCAATGACAGCCCGCTGGGGCTGCAGGCCGGCATCTTCACCGCGCGCGTGGACATGGCCATGGCGTGGGCGCGGCGACTGGATTTCGGCGGTGTGGTGATCAACGAGACCCCCACCTTCCGGGCGGACCACATGCCCTACGGCGGCGTGCGCGGATCGGGTGATGCCCGCGAGGGGCCGGCCGCGGCGGCCATGGAGATGACCTACCCCAAGCTGGTCATCACCCGTATCCCGCCCGCCTGACCGCCGCCGCAACCACGGAGCCCGGCGCGAGGCCGGGCTCCGGGTGCACATGGCGGGAGAAGGATTTGAACCTTCGTAGGCAGAGCCGACGGTTTTACAGACCGCTCCCTTTGACCACTCGGGCATCCCGCCAGATGGCCGCGGGACCATAGCGGGACGGCGGTGACCCCTCAATGCCGTTCGGCACTACCCCCTACCGGTGGCCCGGCAGGTCGAAGCGGTCGAGCTCCATGACCTTGGTCCAGGCGGCCACGAAGTCGTCCACGAACTTGCGGTCGGAGTCGCCACAGGCGTACACCTCGGCCAGCGCGCGCAGCTGCGAGTTGGACCCGAACACCAGGTCCACCCGGCTGGCGGTCCACTTGACCTCGCCGGTGGCGCGGTCGCGGCCCTCGAACTGCTCCTCCGCCTTCGACGTGGGCTGCCACTCGGTGCCCATGTCGAGGAGGTTCACGAAGAAGTCGGTGGTCAGCGCGCCGGGTCGGTCCGTGAGGATGCCCAGCTGCGAGCCGCCCGCGTTGGCGCCGATGGCCCGCATGCCGCCCACCAGCACCGTCATCTCCGGGCCGGTGAGGGTCATGAGGCTGGCCTTGTCCACCAGCAGGCGCTCGGCCTGCCAGGGGTGGCCCGGGCGCAGGTAGTTGCGGAAGCCGTCGGCGTAGGGCTCGAGCACCGCGAACGACTCCACGTCGGTCATCTCCTGCGTGGCGTCGGTGCGGCCCGGCCGGAAGGGCACGGTCACGTCGTGGCCCGCGGCCGCGGCCGCCTGCTCCACGCCCACGCCCCCCGCCAGCACGATCAGGTCGGCCAGCGAGATGCGCGTGCCGCTGCCGTTCTGAGCCCCGTTGAACTCGTCGCGGATGCCCTCCAGCACGCCCAGCACGCGGTCGATCTGGGCCGGGTCGTTGGCCTCCCATCCGCGCTGCGGCTGCAGGCGGATGCGGGCGCCGTTGGCACCGCCGCGGTGGTCGCTGCCCCGGTAGGTCGACGCCGATGCCCAGGCGGTGCGCACCAGGTCGGCCACCGACAGCCCCGACGCCAGGATCTTCTCCTTGAGCATCGACACGTCGGCAGCGCACACCAGGCCATGGTCCACCGGCGGCACCGGGTCCTGCCAGATGAGTACCTCGTCCGGCACCTCGGGGCCCACGTACCGCGTGATGGGACCCATGTCGCGGTGGGTCAGCTTGAACCACGCGCGCGCGAAGGCGTCGGCGAATGCCGCGGGGTCGTCCAGGAACCGGCGGCCGATCTCGGCGTACGCCGGGTCCTCGCGCAGGGCGATGTCGGCCGTGGTCATCATCGGCGCGTGGCGCGTGGACGGGTCCTGCGCGTCGGGCACCGCGTCGGCCAGCGCGCCGTCCTTGGGGTGCCACTGCCAGGCGCCGCCCGGGCCCTTCACCACTTCCCACTCGTTGTTGTAGAGCAGCTCCAGGTAGTCGGAGTCCCACTGGATGGGCGTGCGGGTCCACGCGCCCTCGATGCCGCTGGTGATGGTGGCGTCGCCGTCACCCGAGCCGTAGGAGTTCTTCCAGCCCAGGCCCATCTGCTGGATGGGCGCGCCCTCGGGCTCGGGGCCCACGTACTGGTCGGCGTCGGCCGCGCCGTGCGACTTGCCGAACGTGTGGCCGCCGGCGGTGAGCGCGAAGGTCTCCTCGTCGTTCATGGCCATGCGGCGGAACGTCTCGCGGATGTCGTGCGCCTCGGCCAGCGGGTCGGGCTCCCCATTGGGGCCCTCGGGGTTCACGTAGATCAGGCCCATCTGCACGGCGGCGAGCGGGTTCTCCAGCTCGCGGTCGCCGGAGTAGCGCTGGTCGCCCAGCCACTCGCCCTCGGGGCCCCAGTAGATGTCCACCGGGGGCTCCCAGATGTCCTCGCGGCCGCCGCTGAACCCGAAGGTCTGGAAGCCCATCGACTCCAGCGCCACGTTGCCGGTGAGGATCATCAGGTCGGCCCACGAAAGCTTGCGGCCGTACTTCTGCTTCACCGGCCACAGCAGGCGGCGCGCCTTGTCGAGGTTGGCGTTGTCGGGCCAACTGTCCAGCGGCGCGAACCGCTGGGCGCCGGTGCCCGCGCCGCCGCGCCCGTCCGCGATGCGGTAGGTGCCGGCGCTGTGCCACGCCATGCGGATCATGAGGGGGCCGTAGTGGCCGTAGTCGGCCGGCCACCAGGGCTGCGAGGTGGTGAGGACGTCCTCGATGTCCTTCTTCACCGCCGCCAGGTCGAGCGTCTGGAACTCGGCCACGTAGTCGAAGTCGTCGCCCATGGGGTCGGCGGTGGGCGGGTTCTGGCGCAGCGGTGCCAGGTCGAGCTGCTCAGGCCACCAGTCGCGGTTGGTGAGCGTCTTCGTCCCGGCCCCGGTGACCGGGCAGCCCTCGTCGGATCCCATGTGATGTCCCCCTCGGTGTGTCGCGCGATTCGCGTGCAACTGCAAGCGAAGCGTGTAACGCGCCCGAGGTCAATCGACTGCGGTTCCGCGGCTTTCCGCAGGGTCGAACCGGTAGCCCACGCCGTAGTGCGTGATGATGAAGTCCGTGCCCGGGATGGCGGCCCGCAGCTTCTGCCGGATCTTGCGCACGAACACGTCTACCGACCGGTCGCCGGCCATCATCTCGTAGCCCCAGGCCTCGCGGTAGATCTTGTTGCGCGCCATGGGCTTGCCCTGCGCCCGGGCCAGGGCCAGCAGCACCGCGAATTCGCGCGGGGTCAGGTCTACGCTCTCGCCGCCGGCGAACGCCTGCACCTGATCGGCGTCGATCGCCAGGCCGGCCACCTCGATGGGGCCCTGCTCGGCGCGCCCGCGCTCCTTGTCGCGCCTGCGCAGGTGCGCCGACACGCGGGCCACCAGCTCCTTCATGGAGAACGGCTTGGTCATGTAGTCGTCGGCGCCGATCTCCAGGCCATGCACGCGGTCGTGCTCGCTGGTGCGGGCGCTGCACATGATCACCGGCACGTCCGGGTCCTGGGCGCGCACCTCCTCGGTGAACCGCCAGCCGTCCACCTGGGGCAGCATGAGGTCCAGCACCACCAGGTCGGGGCGCTCGCGCGCGAACAGGCGCAGGCCGGTGGCGCCGTCGGCGGCGGTGAGGGTGCGGTAGCCGGCCCGGCCAAGGTGGTACGCCACCGTGTCCGATATCGCCGCGTCGTCCTCCACGATCAGGATCGTGTGGGTGGCCATGCGGGCGACGCTACCACCGCGGGGACAGGGTGTTGCGGCGGCGTCACAGGTGGTCGCTAGGTTGCAGGCGTGCGAGCGATCACACCGCGTCCGTGACGGCGGCCGGCGACCTGCTGGGGGGTCGCTACCGGCTGGAGCGCCCCATCGGCAGCGGGGGCATGGCCACGGTATGGCGCGCGGTGGACCAGGACACCGGCCAGGCGGTGGCGGTGAAGCTCATGCACCCCCGCGTGCAGGACGACCCCGACCTGCTGGCGCGGTTCCGCCGCGAGGCCGACGTGGTCACCCGGCTGGACCATCCGTGCATCGTGCGCCTGCTCGACCAGGACGCCGGTGCGGATGACGGCCCGTACATCGTGTTCGAGCTGGTGGAGGGCACCACCCTCAAGGCGCTCATCCGGCAGCGCGGCCACCTGCCGCCCGCCGAGGCGGCGTCCATCGCCAGCCAGGTAGCGCGCGGCCTGGAGCTGGCGCACCGATCGGGCATCGTCCACCGCGACATCAAGTCGCACAACGTGCTGGTCACCGACGGCGGCGTGGCCATGCTCACCGACTTCGGCATCGCACGCCTCCTGGACGGCATGCAGGATGGCCTCACGCGCACGGGCACCGTGCTGGGCACCAGCGACTACCTGGCGCCCGAGCAGGCCCGCGGCCTTGCGGTGGACGGGCGCACCGACGTGTACGCCCTGGGAATCGTGCTGTACGAGTCGCTCACGGGCGAGCTGCCGTTCCCCGCCGACACCCCCATGGCGGTAGCCCTGCGCCAGGTGCGCGACCCCATGCCCGACCCGCGCGCCGTGCGGCCAGAGGTGCCCGCCTACCTGGCGGCCATCGTGCTGCGCGCGTGCGAGAAGGACCCCGACGCCCGGTTCGCGTCGGCGCTCGACATGGCCGACGCGCTGGTGGACGTGCCCGAGGGCGGCACGGAGACGATGCCGGTCATTCCCCCCGAGGTTGCGGCGGCCGATGCCGATACCGGGCGCCTGGCCGCGGCCGTGCTGCCCGACGACGCGGCCACGGGGGTCCTGGCGCAGGTGCCGCCGCCCGGCGCGCAGCAGGTGCCCGTGCAGGCGCAACGGGTGGTGGCGCAGGCTCCCGCGCGGCGCCGGTGGCCGGTGGTGATCGGCGGCATCCTCGTGCTTGGCGCGGGGGCTGCCGCCGCGGTGGTCATCACGTCCGGCGGCCCCGATGCGCCCGTGCCGGGCGCGGCGGTGGACGGCGGCGAGCGCGGGTCCGGCGGTGGGTTCACCGGCCTGGTGCCGCTGCAGCTGGCGTCGGTGACCGACGCCGACCCCGGCGGCGAGGGCCGCGAGATGCCGGGTGAGGTGCCGCTGGCCTATGACGGCACCGAGGCCACCGCATGGCGCACCGAGCGCTACGCCACGCCCGACTTCGGCGGGCTCAAGGATGGCGTGGGGCTCACGCTGGCGCTGGAACAGCCGGCCGTGGCGCGCCGCCTGGACATCACCACCCGGGGCACGGGTGGCGCGTTCCAGGTGATCGCGGGCGCACCCGGCCCGGACGCCCGCGTGGTGGGGCGCGGCACGTTCCGCGACGGTGCCCAGCGGGTGGACCTGGACGACGGCCCGGCGTCGGCCACATACACCTTCTGGATCACCGAGCTGCCGCCCAACGTGGCGGGTGAGGGCTACCGGGCGTACGTATCCGAGGTGGGTCTGGAGGGCACGCCCTAGCGGGCGCCGAACATAACCCCATGGACCTGCCGGACGCATGGGAGGGCTCGCTGCGCGACCTGGACCACCGCCTGTCGCGCCAGGGCGATCGCGCCCGGGCGCTGGCGGCGGCCTCGCGTGCCGGCTACGTGCGCGACTGCCGACGCGTGGCCACGTGGCTGTGGCAGCGCGGGGTGCCGGGCCCGGAGCACATCACCCCCTCCATGGTGGAGGCGGCGCTGCGCGACATCGGCTGGGCGCCGGCCACCCAGCGCCGGGCGCTCACGGCGCTCCGCGAGTGGCTTGCGCCGTACTTCCCGCGCGGCCGGTCGCCGGCTGCCCTGGTGGACGCGCCACGCGTGGACCGCGCGCCCATCCCGCGCCTGTCACAGGACGACGCCGCGGCGCTGGCCGACGTGGCCGCGGAGCAGGTGTCACGGACCGACGCCGGCACGCAGGCCCGCGCCCTCGCGGTGCGCGACCGCGCGCTGGTGGAGGTGCTCTACGGCAGCGGCCTGCGACGCCAGGAGGCCTGCGACCTGGTGCTGCCCGCCCTGGACTTCGAGCACGAGGTGCTGTCGGTGGTGGGTAAGGGGGGCCACTCGCGCACGGTTCCCATGACCGAGCCGTGTGTGGACGCCCTGCGCCAGTGGATGCAGGAGGGTCGACCGGCGCTGGCGTCGGATACCCCGCGCGGGCGCGCTGCGCGTGACCGCGTGTTCCTCACCCGGTCAGGCGGCGCCATGGACGGCGCGGCGGTGTACCGCGTGGTGCACGGGTTGCTCGGCCAACTGGGCCGGTCGGGGGGGCCGCACCTGCTGCGCCACGCGGCCGCTACGCACCTTCTGGAGGGGCCGGGCGGCACCGGCGGCGCGCACCTGCGCGTGGTGCAGGAGTTCCTGGGGCATGCCAGCCTCGCCACCACCGAGCGCTACACCGGGGTCACCACCCGGGCCATGCAGGACACCCTGCGACGCGCCCACCCACGGGGGGCGTGAGCATGGCCACCCCGCAGGTGGATCCCGAGGGCTTCCGGGCGCTGGCGGCCGCGTTCGTGGCCACGCGCGGCAGCGCCAACACCCGCGCGGCGTACGGGCGCGACCTGCGCCTGCTGGGCGAGGCCCTGGGGGTGCAGCCAATGGATGCCGACGCGCCGCCGTTCGGCGTGGAGGACCACCCCGGCGCCCGTCGCGCGGCGCAGCAGATGTCTGCCGTCCCGGCCGGGTGGTGGCAGGACTGGCGCGACGGCCTGGACGGCCGGCGGTCCAGCCGCGCGCGCCGGGTGGCGGCCGTGCGCGCCTTCTGCAGGTGGTGGTCCCGTGCTCTCGACCTCCCCAACCCGGTGGAGAACCTGCGCCCGCCCGCGTCTGCAGGGCGGGGCCAGGAGCGGCTCACGCGCGAGGTGGCCGCCCTATCGGCATCGCAGGTGCGCAGGATGTGTGACGCCGCGGCGGCCATGCCGGGGCCCGCGGGCCTGCGCACCCATGCGCTCATCGAGGTGCTCTACGGCTGCGGCATCCGCGCCACCGAGGCCGCGGGCCTGGACATGTCGGCCCTGCACCTGGACGACCCGGACGACCCCTACGTTGTGGTGCTGGGCAAGGGCGGCAAGCACCGCGCGGTGGCGGTGCCCGCGGTGGCCCGCGAGGCCCTGCAGCGCTACCTGGCCACCGGTCGGCCCCCGCTGCGCGCGTTGGACGTGCGCCCGCGCCCCGACCAGGCGCGCCACCGCGACGCCGACGCGGTGTTCCTGGGCGCGCGCGGGCGCCGCATGGGCAGGTCGGACGTGTGGCGCGAGGTGCGCCGCGTGGCCGACGCCGCGGGTCTGGTGTCGGAGGGCGTGCGCGTGTTCCCGCATGCGCTGCGCCACTCGTGCGGCACCCACCTGGTGCAGGCGGGCGTGGACATCCGCTACGTGCAGGCCCACCTGGGCCACGCCAGCCCCGTCACCACCGAGGTGTACACCCACGTGACCGCCGGCCACCTGCGCGACGACTTCGACCGCGCCCACCCGAGGGCCCGCCGCACTTAGGGAAGCGGGACGATCTCCGGGGTGATCACGCCGTCCCTCACGTGCAGGCGGCCGATGGAGGGGCGCATGGCTTCGGGGCCCAGCTGCTCGCGGTAGCGGCGCACCACGCGGTCGGCGATTCCCGGCATGCCGGGGCGCGGGGGGCGGCCGCCCTCCAGGCTGCCCCAGGGGCACACCGCGCCGGCGTTGAACACCAGCACGCCGTCCACGTGGTGGATCACCGCCTCGTGCCAGTGGCCGAACACCACGGCGTCCACGTGCTGCGCGCGGAACGCGCGTGCCATGGCGCGATCGCGGCCGGCGTCCCATCCGATGCGCCTGCGGGCCGCCGTGTGGGCGGTGATCACCAGCGGGTCGGTGGCCTTCCGCACCCCGTGGATCAGCCCGATGCGCGCGCCGCCGGCGTTCACCACCACGCGCCGGGGCAGGCGGGGGGCGCCGGGCATGTGGTGGTCGCCCCGCACCGCCACCACCGGCGCCACGCGCTCGAGCACCGGGATGATGGAGCCGTCGGACAGGTCACCCGCGTGCAGGATGAGGTCGCTGCCCGCGAGGGCATCGAGGGCAGCGGACGGGATGTGGTCGAGGAACTCGCCGACGTGGGTGTCGGCGATGACCCCGATGATCATCCGCGGTAGGCCTTGGCCCGCTGGTGGCGCTCGAGCGCCAGGTCGATGAGCCGCTGCACCAGCTGCGCGTACGTGAACCCGTCGGCGGCCATCAGGCGCCCCCACACGCTGGTGGAGGTGAACCCGGGGATGGTGTTGATCTCCGAGATGTAGAGGTCCTCCCCCTCCAGGAAGAAGTCCACACGGGCCAGGCCGCTGCACCCGATGGCGTTCCACGCGCGCACCGCCAGCTGCCGCGCATGCTCCTGCACGTGCGCGGGCACGTCGGCGGGCACCTGCAGGCGCATGCCGCCCTCGCGGTACTTGGCGTCGTGGTCATACCAGTCGCTGTCGTGGAGGATCTCCCCCAGCGGCGAGGCGTGCGGGTGCTCGTCGCCCAGCAGGCCCACCTCCACCTCGCGCCCCATGGCGCGGCGCTCCACCAGCGCCTTGGGGTCGTGGGCGAACGCCAGCTGCAGGGCCGGGCCCAGGGCCGCCTCGTCATCCACCGGGCTGATGCCGAAGCTCGAGCCCAGCCGGGCGGGCTTGGCGAACGCCGGGTAGCCCACCGCCTGGGCCACGCGGTCGCGCACGCCCTCGGGATCGGACAGCCACTCGTCGTGCATCACGATGAGGGTCTCCACGCGTGGGATGCCCGCCGCCGTGGCCAGCACGTGGAACAGCGCCTTGTCCATGCCCACGGCGCTGGACGCCACGTCGGCGCCCACGTACGGCACGCCCACGGTGTCGCACAGTCCCTGCACGGTGCCGTCCTCGCCCCACGGGCCGTGCAGCACGGGGAACACCAGGTCCACCGGCTGGGGTGCACCGCCGCCGGACAGCGGGATGAGCCACGCCTGGTCGCCCGCCGCCGGCACCAGCGCCACGGGCGTGCCATCCAGCTCCCACTGGCCGTCGCGGTCGATGGTGACCTGGAGCACGCGGTAGCGGTCGGCGTCGATGGCATCGGCCACCGACGCGGCCGATGCCCGCGAGACGTCGTGCTCGCTGCTGCGGCCGCCCCCGAGGACGGCGACGGTCATCAACCCGGCGCGGGCGGCTGCGCCCCGCCGCTGGCCCCGCCTGATGAACCGCCGCCGGACCCGCCGCTCGACGGCGCCGGCGGCTGGGATCCGCCGCCCGACGACCCGCCGCCCGAGTTTGTGGTGGTGGACCCGCTGCCGGATCCGCCGCCCGAGGACGGCGGGTAGGCCACGATGATGGTGACGGTGGAGCCCGCGGGCACCGTGGAGCCCGGCTGCGGGTCCTGGTCGATGACCGTGCCCTCGGGCTGCGTGCTCTCGGCGCTGGACGAGGTGACGCTGAAGCCCAGGCTCTCCAGCTTGTTGCGCGCGGTGGACTGGTCGCTGCCCGTGACGTCGGGCACGCTGCTGCCGCTCTGGGCGGCGATGACCAGGTTCACCGCGGTGCCCTTGGCCACCGACGCGCCGCCGCTGGGGTCCTGGCCCACCACGGTGCCGGGCGACTGGCCCGACGAGCCGTCGTCCTCTGTGACGCTGCCCACGGTGAGGCCCGCATCGGTGATGCGCGTGCGGGCCGTGCTGAGGCTGCTGCCCGTGACGCTGGGCACGCTCACCTTGGTGACGCCCTTGCTCACGTAAAGGGTGATGGTGTCGCCCGACCCGGCCATGCTGCCGGCCTTGGGCGCCTGGCGCACCACGGTGCCGATCTCCCGATCGCTGTCCACCTCCTCGGTGGCCACGTCGAACCCGGCCTTCTCCAGCGTGGCCTGTGCGTCCTCCAGCGCCTCGCCCACCACGTTGGGCACGGTGACCTCGGCAGGGCCGGACGACACCAGCACGGTGACCGTGGACTCCTTGGCCACCTCGGTGCCGGCCTCCGGCTGCGTGCCGATGACCACGCCCACCTGCACGGTGTCGCTGGCCTGGGTGCGCTGGGTGGGCACCAGCCCGGCGTCGGTGATGGCGCGGCTGGCCGCCGGGGCGTCGAAGCCCGCCACGTCGGGCACGGCCACCATGTCCGAGCCGCCGCGGGTGAGCGCCAGCGCCAGGGCCACCACCAGCGCGGCCAGGATGACCGCCGCGATGCCCCAGACGGCCGGGCGGTTGCCGCCGCCCTTCTTCTTTCCCGTGGAGCCCCCGCGGCCCTTGCCGCCGCGCCCGGCGCCCGATCCGTTGCCCAAAGCCTGCGTCTCCATTGTCGCCGCCGCGCCCGCGCCCGCCGCGGCGCCTGCCGCCGGCGCGGTGAGGATGAGGGTGGACTGCTGCCCGCCGGGCATCTCGGCGCGCACGTCCAGCAGCGCGGCCGTGAAGTCCTCTGCGCTGGTGTAGCGGTCCTCCGGGCGCTTGGACAGCGCCTTCATCACCACGGCGTCCAGCTCCGGCGGGATGCCCTGGGCGAACACCCGGGGCGGCACCGGCGGCTCGTTGATCTGCTTCATGGCCACGGTCACCGGGCGGTCGCCGTCGAAGGGCACGCGCCCGGTGAGCATCTCGTACAGCACGATGCCCACGGCGTAGGTGTCGCTTGCCGCGGTGGTCTCCTCGCCCTGCGCCTGCTCGGGCGAGAGGTACTGCGCGGTGCCGATGACCGATCCGGCCTCGGTCATCTGCTGGTCGGCGTCCGCGCGCGCGATGCCGAAGTCGGCCACGCGCAGGCGGCCGTCCTCGCCCACCATCACGTTCTGCGGCTTGATGTCGCGGTGGATGATGCCCGCAGCATGGGCAGCGGACAGCGCGGAGAGGATCTGCAGGGCGTTGTCCACGGCCACGGCCGGGTCGAGCGGGCCCTGGTCGCGGATGACCCGCTTGAGGTCGGGGCCCTTCAGGTACTCCATCACGATGTAGTACGTGCCCTCGGCCTCGCCGCGGTCGTACACGGCCACGATGTTGGGGTGGTTGAGCCCCGCGGCCGCCGAGGCCTCGCGCCGGAAGCGCTCCACGAACGCCTGGTCGGCCGCGAACCGCTCGGCCAGCACCTTCACGGCCACCTCGCGGTCGAGCACCGTGTCGTACGCCAGGTACACCGTGGCCATGCCGCCGCTGCCGATCTGGTGGCCCAGCTCGTAGCGGTCGCCCAGTTCCGTGCCGGGACCGATGGTCATGTGGTGGGCTCCCCGGGGACGGGACGGGCGGACAGCGCCGTGCGCATGACCTCACCGGCAACGGGGGCGGCCTGCGTGCCGCCGGTGCCCGAGGTGTCCTCGATCACCACGGCCACGGCCACCTTGGGGTCCTGCGCCGGCGCATAGCCGATGAACCAGGCCTGGTTGCGGTTGGGATCGCCGGTCTCCGCGGTACCGGTCTTACCGGCCACGGACAGCCCTGCGAGCCCGGCCTCGGTACCGGTTCCCTCGGACACCACGCTCTGCATCATGCGGCCCACCTCGGACGCGATGTACGCGCTCGACACCGAGTCAAGCTCATCGGGCCGCTGCTGCTTCACCACCACGCCGTCCTTGGTGATGACCCTGCGCACCAGGTACGGGCGCATCATGCGGCCACCGTTGGCCACCGCACCCGCCACCATGGCCATCTGGAGTGGTGTCACCTGGAGGTTCTCCTGTCCGATGGCGATACGCGCCGAGTCGGAATCGCGCTGCTCGTTGGGGAGGATCTTGCCCTTACGGTAACGACCCGACACCGCGACCTCCCCTGCGGGGAGGTCGATCTCCACCGGCCGGGCGAACCCGAAGCGGTTCATCTCGCGTCCCAGCTTGCGGCCACCCATCTGGTCGCCGATCTGCGCGAACGTGGTGTTGATGGAGAACGTGAGTGCGTCGGTGAGGTTGTGCAATCCGTACTTGGCCCTGCCGGAGTTGTAGATGGGCTTGCCGTCCACCACGTACACGCCCTTGTCGTCGAACGTGGAGCCCGCCGACCACTTGCCTGTGCCCAGCGCCGCCAGGGTGGTGACCACCTTGAAGGTGGATCCCGGCGGGTACAGGCCGCCCGTGGCGCGGTTGAGGAGCGGGGCGTCGCTCTGCTTCCGGATGGACGCGAAGTCCGTGGTCACCTGGTTGAGGTCGAACGTGGGGGATGATGCCACCGCCAGCACCTTGCCGGTCCGGGGCTCGATGGCCACCACGGCGCCCTTGCGGCCCGACAGCAGCGCCTCGGCCGTGCGCTGGATGCGCGTGTCGAGGGTGAGGCGGATGTCGGCGCCGTCCTTGGTCTCCTGCCGCAGGCGGTCGAGGATGGCCCCCGTGCCGTAGCTGCCCGCCAGGTAGCGGTTGTAGAACTGCTCCAGGCCCGTGGCCCCCTGCTCGGGCGTGGCATAGCCCACCACCTGCGACGCCAGCGACCCCTGCGGGTAGTAGCGCCGGTAGTACTTCTTGCCCTTCTCGCGGTAGGCCACGCTCTCGGCCAGCACCTTCTTGTCGGCCGAGATGATGCGGCCGCGGTCCACCAGGCGCTGCTGCTCCAGCTTGTAGGGGTTGTCGGCGCGCTCGTCCAGGCCCTCGGCGGCGATCACCTGCCAGTAGCCCAGCATCAGCACCAGCAGCGCGAACCCCGACGCCAGCGCCAGGTACAGGAAGCGTATGGAGCGGTTCACGTGGCGGGCACCCCCCGCACGGCCTCCACCAGCCCCTGCCGCGACCTGTTGCTGATCACCAGCAGCAGCGCCGCGATGGCGAAGTTCACCACCACGCTGGAACCGCCGTATGACATGAAGGGAAGGGTCACTCCCGTGAGGGGCACCAGGCGCACGACTCCGCCGATGATGATGAAGGCCTGCAGTCCCACCACCGCCGTCAGGCCGCCGGCGAGCAGCTTGGAGAAGCCGTCACGCGCTGCGGTGGCGATGGCGAACCCGCGCGCCATGAGCAGCACGTAGAGAAGCATGACCCCGATGGCACCCACGTAACCGAGGTCGTTGGAGACCGCGCTGAAGATGAAGTCGGTCTCCAGCGCGGGGATGCGCGGCGTGCCGCCCTCGGTCACCAGCAGCGCGCGCCCGAACCCAGGGCCCACCACGCCACCGTCGGCCAGGGCGTAGAGCGATTGCACCATCTGGTAGCCGGTGCCCTGGACGTCGTCGAAGGGGTTCAGCCAGCTCTGCACGCGCACGCCGATGCGCGGCACCGCGGCCCAGATGAACAACGACCCCGCGGCGAACAGCCCCAGCCCCAGCCCCACGTACAGCGCGCGCCCCGTGGCCAGGTACAGCATGGCCAGGAACACGCCGAAGAACAGCAGCGCCGTGCCGAAGTCGTTCAGCACCACCACGGCGGCCAGCGCCGCCCCCCAGAACACCAGGATGGGCGCAAGGTGCCGGAACGCCGGCAGGTTGAGCCCCAGCTTGCGCTGCGTGGGGATGGCCAGGACCTCGCGCTTCTCGCGCAGGTACCCGGCCAGGAAGATGACCATGAGCACCTTGGCCAGCTCGCCCGGCTGCACCCGCTGCCCGCCGCCGATCTCGATCCACAGGCGCGAGCCGTTCACCTCGGTGCCGAACACCATTGTGGCCACCAGCAACAGCACCGCCGTGAGGCCGATCACGTAGCGGTAGCGCTCCAGCACGCGGTGGTCGGGCATGAACACGATCACCGCGCAGAAGATGATGCCGCCCAGGGTCACCCAGATGGCCTGGTCACCCGCCAGGCCGGGGTCGATGCGGTACAGCATGGCCAGCCCGATGCCCGACAGCGCCGCCATTATGGGCACCAGGTACGGGTCGGAGAGCGGCGCCCGCAGGCGCAGCACCGCGTGCATGACGATGAACACCATGGCCACGCCCAGGGCGGTCTGCCAGGGGCCGGCCTGTAACTCGTCGAGGCGGGCCGATGCGCCGGCCGACAGGCCCAGCATTCCCAGGAGCAGCGCCGGCACAAGGAACCACAGCTCGCGGGTGCGCAGGCTCACCGGCGGGCCTCCACGCGGGGCACCTGCCACTGCTGCGGCATGCCGTGGCGCCAGATGAGGCGCGTGGCCAGCGCCACGGCCTCGCCCTCGCCCTGCACGCCCTGGTCCAGCGCCTGCGGGTCCTCTGCCTGCACCACGGAGGCGGGAATGCCCAGCGGCCGGCCGGAGTCGCTCAGGGCGATGCCCAGCGGGGCGTACGGCAGGCCCGCGTACAGGCGCACTTGCCCGGCGTCGTCGGCCTGCACCACATGCGACCGTGACGCCGTCCACGCGATGGCGCCCACGGCCACCAGCCCCACCACCAGCAGCGCGGCCCCGGCCAGCAGGATGCGCGACCGCGCGGTGGGCACCTGCTCCAGCACGCGCCCGGGCTCGGGCGACCTGGCCGACCGGGCGCCCGGCTCCACCATGGGTCGCGGCAGCGTGGCCACGCGCGGCATGGCGGGGGTGAACTCGGTGGCCGGGGGCACCGGCGCGTCCTCGCCCTCGCCCACCCGGGCCAGCACCACGGTGGCGTTGTCCTCGCCACCGGACTCGTCGGCCGCGGCCAGCAGGGCGCGCGCGGCGTCCTCCAGGCCGGCGCCGTCGGCGAGGGCCGCGCTGATGGCGTCGTCACCGATGGCCGCCGACACCCCGTCGGTGCACAGCAGGATGACGTCCCCGGGCTCAACGCCCACCTGGAAGGCGTCCGACGACAGCTTCTCGGATGCCCCCAGGGCACGGGTGATCACGTTGCGCTGCGGATGCTGGTGGGCCTGCTCCTCGGTCAGCGCGCCGCCGCGCACCAGTTCGGCCACCACCGAGTGGTCGTCGGTGAGCCGCCGCAACTCGCCATCGCGCACTAGGTAGGCGCGCGAGTCGCCCACGTGCACCACGTACAGCCGCCCGTCGTCGCCCAGCATGCACGCGGTGACGGTGGTGCCCATGCCGGCGCGCCCGGCGTCGCCGGCGGCCGACCTGCGGATGTCGGAGTTGGCGCGCTCCACCGCGCGGCGCAGGTCGCCGGGGCGCGGGTGGGCCGGCAGGTCGTCGAGGGCCGTCACGGCGATGCCCGCCGCCACCTCGCCCGCCTTCGCGCCACCCATGCCGTCGGCCACGGCGATCACCGGCGGGCGCACCAGGTGGCGGTCCTCGTTGTGGGCGCGCACGCGGCCCACGTCGGTGGCCCGGGCCAGCTCCACCCATGAGAGCGGCGGCGTCATCCCGTGGCCGCCGCCTCCCGCGTGACGGCGTCCACGCGGGCCAGCACCACCGTGACGTTGTCCGGGCCGCCCGCGGCGTTGGCGCGGTCCACCAGCGCGGCGGCGGCGTCCTCCAGCGTGGCCGCCTCCTCCACCGCCTCCCGGATCTGCTCATCGCCCACCGGACCGGACAGGCCGTCGGTGCACAGCAGCACCACGTCGCCGGGCTCCAGGTCCACGCGCAGGGCGTCGATCTGCAGGTCGGCGTCCACCCCCAGCGCCCGCGTGATCACGTGGCGGGCGGGGTGGGTCTCGGCGGCATCGGCCGACAGGGCGCCGCGACGCACCATCTCGGCCACCACCGAGTGGTCGTCGGTCACCTGGATGATGCGTCCCCCCCGGATGAGGTACGCGCGTGAGTCGCCCACGTGCACGAGGTACAGGATGCCGCCTTCCAGCAGCGCGGCCGTGGCGGTGGTTCCCATGCCGGCAAGCCCGGGGTCGTCGGATGCCGCGCGGGCGATGGCCCGGTTGGCGTCCTTGAGCGCGCCGAGCAGGGCGGTGGGGTCGGTGGCGTGGCCCACGCCGCGCAGGGCGTCCACGGCCATGGCGGCGGCCGTGCCGCCTCCCAGGTGGCCACCCATGCCGTCGGCCACCGCGATGATGGGCGGCGCCAGCAGGTCGCGGTCCTGGTTGTCGGAGCGCTGCCGGCCCACGTCGCTGGCCGACGCCAGCTCGATCAGGGCCAGGTCCTCGCGGGGGCTCATTCCTCCCACCTCAGCACGGTCTCGCCCACGCGGATCTCATCGCGCAGGTGCAGTTGCTGCTCGCCCGAGATGCGGCGCCCGTTCACGTAGGTGCCGTTGAGCGACCCCAGGTCCTCCACGAACCAGAAGTGGCCCTTGCGGAACACCCGGGCGTGGCTGGTGGAGATGAACTGGTCGGTGATGGGGATGCGGCTGCTGCGCGAGCGGCCGATGGTGGCGCCCCCGGCCACGTCGTAGGTGGTGCCCACGGGCAGGCTGCTGGAACGGCTCACCACCAGATGCGGCTCTGCCGCGGCTGCGGCGTGCACCACCTCGGGCCGCGCGGCCTCCGACAGCGGCGGCTCGGCTCGGGACGACCTCCGACCCCACCGGGCGCCCGTCGAGGCCGCCGCGGGGGCGGCCCCCACCACCTCGGTGGGCGGCGCCGGCGCCATGGGCGCCGCAGGGGGCGGCTCGGGCTGCTTCGGGGGCGTCATCTCCAGCTCCGACGACCTCAGGGCGCGCATGGACGCCCGCACCACGAACGCGATGAACAGGTAGAGGAGCAGCAGGAAGACGGCCTGCCCGATGATGAGCCCCGTCTCGGTCACGGCGCGCTCCGGGCTATCGTCGCTCGACCACCACTTCGGCGCCGCCCAAGCTCACGCGGTCGCCGTCGCGGAGGCTGTGCCGCAGCACCCTGCGGCCGTTCACCTCGACGCCGTTGGTGGACCCCAGGTCCACCAGGACGTACTCCAATCCCTCGTGCCGCACCTCGGCATGCACCCTGCTCACGTTGGGGTCGGGCACCACGATGTCGCAGTCGCGGCTGCGGCCCAGCGTGGTGACCTTCTGCGACACGCGGAAGGCCTGGCCCGCCACGTAGAGGGTGACCTGCTCGCGCACCAGCCCGGCGGCGCGCGCCTGCTCGGGCGACAGCACCTGCGTGCCGCTCACGGCCGCCAGTGCCTCGTTGGGCAGGGGCTCGGCCGGGGCGGCGGGCACCTCGGGCTCCTCGGGCTCGGGCGCGGGTGCCTGGGCCGGTGCCGGTGCAGGCGCCTCGCCCTGGGGCGCCGCCTCGGGTGCCACGGGTGCGGCGGGCACGTCGTCGCCCCCGCCCCCGCCGCGGCCGGGGTCCACCATGCGGCAGGCGATGCCGAACTCGCCGGGGCGCAGATCGCTGTCGGTCTCCAGGCGGATGCGCGGCATGGACAGCAGCGACAGCCCCTCGCTGCGGGCGTGGGCCTCCAGGTAGGAGCCCAGCTCCAGCACCAGTGCCGACTCGTAGCTGGAGAACTGGCGCCGGTCGGCCGGGGCCAGGTACACGGTGTACTGGTTGGGCACGTACACGCGCGACACCGACACCGTCTTGTGGTCCTCCATCTCGCGCGCCAGGCGGCGCGCCAGCTCCACCGGCTGCAGGGTGCTCCGGAACATGCGGCCGAATGTCTTCTCGACCACGCCCTCGATCTTCTGCTCGATATCGCGGAGTGCCATCTAGCCCACCGTCCCGCTGAGAGAGGCGGATCGCCCGGAGCCGGTACGCAGGAGAGCGCGCCAGGGCCGGGCCGCCCATGCAATGGCGAGGATAGCCGAGGGCAGCACGGCGCCGACGGCCTCGAGGCCCCCGCCGCCCAGCAGGCCCGCCGCCACCGTGACCGCGGCGGCCCACATGACGGCTGCCGGCATGCGGCGCGCGTCGCGTGCGCCGGCCACCAATGGCCACGTGAGCGTGGCCGCGATGACGATGAG
>JADHKZ010000032.1 GCA_016780995.1 Thermoleophilia bacterium
GGGGCGGCTGTGCAGGCGTTGACACAGGCGCACCGTAACGGCCGCGGCGTCGGTGCGCGTGGCTAACCTCACGCCCGTGGCAGCTCCTCGACTCGCGCGCATCGCCTGCGGCGCCCTCATCGCGGGCGGCATCGCCATGATGGCCGCCGGTGGCGGCACGGCAGAGGGATGGGTCAACACCCTGCGATGCACGGCCCAGGCCGACGCCCAGTCGCTGGACGCCCAGCTGGCGTCCGCCGGGAGTCCGCTGGCGGGCCAGGGCGCCACCTTCGTGCGCGAGGGCCTGGCCAACGACATCGACCCCCGGGTGCTGGTGGCCATCGCCGCGCAGGAGACCATGCTCATGACCTATGGGCCGGCCCAGCGCATCAACAACCCGTTCGGCCTCGGCCCCGGCATCCAGTTCGACCACCCCTCGGAGGCAATCGCAATGGCCGCCCGCACGCTGGGTCGCTATGCCGGCGACGGCCTGGTGACCCTGCCGCAGATCGGCGCCCGCTGGGCACCGGTGGGCGCGTCCAACGACCCCACGGGCCTCAACGGCGGATGGCCGGCGGGGGTGAGCACGTTCTTCTCCACCCTGGGCGGCGACCCCGGGCGCCCGGTGCAGGCATCGGTGCAGGACCCCGCGCCGTCATGCGCCCCCGCGGCGGCCACCGCGGCCCCGGCGGCGTCGTACGTGGTCGGCGCGCCGCAGGTGATCCCGGCCGTCACCCCCACCGACGGACCCGGCGTGGTCACGGTGTGGGGCGGCGGCGCCCAGGCGGGCGGGCCGCCCGTGTTGGACGGGTTCGCCTTCCCCATCGCGCCACCGCGCGGATCGGTGGTGCGCTACTCACCCGCGGGCGACGAGCCCGTGGCCATCACCGCCGCAGCGGGCGCGGCCGTGGTGGCCCCCATCGCGGGCACGCTGCGCGTGGCTGCAGCCGCCGACTCCGCGGCGGGCATCGGCTTCTGGGTGGTGGGCGCGGGCGGTGACCGGGTGGGAATGAGCCCGTTGGCGTCATATGAGCCCGGCATGCGCGAGGGCGCGGCCGTGGTGGCGGGACAGCAGATCGGCCGCTCCACCGGCTCCACCGCCGTGTCGTGGCGTCGCGGTGGCACCGACATGGGCATCCACGCCATGCTGGCGGCCACCCGCCCGTCCGACTGACCACCGCGGCCACGGGGTAACCTCCCGGCGTCCCGGCGCCCCATGGAGGAAACGCGCGTGAAGGCAATACGGATGAGCGAGGCCGGCGGGCCCGAGGTATTGGTGCTCGAGGAGATCGCCGACCCCAGCCCCGGACCCGGCGAGGTGGTGGTCACGCTCATGGCGGCCGCCCTCAACCGGCGCGACGTGTTCGTGCGCAAGGGCGTGGCCAAGGTGCCGCTGCCGCTCACGCCCGGATCCGACGGCGCGGGCGTGGTGAGCGCCATCGGCGACGGAGTGTCGGGGGTGTCCGAGGGCGACGAGGTCATCATCCTCCCCTCCCTGGCATGGGGCGACGACCAGCGCGCGCCCGGCCCGGGCTTCCGCATCCTGGGCGGCCCCGACCAGGGCACGCATGCCCAGAAGATCGTGATCCCTGCCCGGAACGTGTTCCCCAAGCCGGCACGGCTGTCGTGGCACGAGGCCGCCGCGCTCCCACTGGCGGGCCTCACCGCCTGGCGCGCGCTGTTCACCCGCGCCCGCGTGCAGCCCGGCGAGACCGTGCTGGTGATCGGCATCGGTGGTGGCGTGGCCACGTTCGCCATGCACCTGGCAAAGGCAGCCGGGTGCCGCGTGGTGGTCACCTCGTCATCCGACGACAAGCTGGCCAAGGCGGCCGCCCTTGGCGCCGACGTGGGCGTGAACTACGCCACCGCCGGCGACGAGTGGCCGGCCGCCGTGAAGGAGGCCAACGGTGGCGGCGTGGACGTGGTCATCGACTCCGTGGGCTCAACGTGGGCCGGCAGCGTGGACTCCTGCGCCCCGGGCGGCCGCGTGGTGGTGTTCGGCGGCACCGGCGGCGCCAAGGTGGAGATGATGGTGCGCCCCGTCACGCTTGGCCAGGTGGGCCTGCTTGGCACCACCATGGGCAGCCCCGCGGAGTTCGCGCAGCTGCTGGCGGCCGTGGACGCCCAGTCGTGGGTGCCGGTGATCGACAGCGTGCGCCCGCTGGCCGACGCGGCCGCCGCCCACGAGCGCGAGGAGGCCGGGGCGCACTTCGGCAAGCTCGTCCTGGACTGCGCATGAGCTATCGCACGGCATCGCTGCAGCAGCGCCTGCGCCCCATCTGCGCGGTGATCGCCGGCATCGGCGCCCTGCTCAGCGTGCTGGCCGCCTTCGTGGCGCTGGGCGCCGCCTCGCTGGGCGGGCTGTTCTACACCTTCGACTACCGCACGGGCGGCTGGGCCGGCGCCGTGTCGGTGCTCATGGCGCTCATCACCGTGGGCGGGGCCATCGTGGTGCGCCGCTCCCCCGCCCTGGGGGCGTCCCTGCTGTACATCGGGGGCTGCGGCGGGTTCCTGGCGTGCGGCGGCATCTGGCTCATCCCGGGCGTCATCACCCTCGTCGCGGCCAACCTGGCCCTGTGGGCCATCCGCGACCCCTTCGGCGACGCACCGGCGGGCAGCGGGGCCTAGGTTGGACTTCCCGCTCCTGGCGGAGCTCACCCAGGCCTCGGGTCCTCCCGGGGCAGAGGAGCGCGTGCGCGACATCGTTCGCACGCACCTGGGGCAGGCATGCGACCATGTGGACGACCTGTCCATGGGGTGCGTAGACGGCGTGCGGGGCGCCCAGGGCGAGTCGGCGGGGCGCCTGATGCTGGCCGCCCACATGGACGAGATCGGTCTCATGATCACCCACGTGGACGACCGGGGCTACGCCAAGTTCATCCCGCTGGGCGGCTGGGACGCCCGCACGCTGGTGGGCCAGCGGGTGCTGGTGCACGGGCGCGAGGACCTGGTGGGCATCGTGGGATCCACGCCGGTGCACCTGCTCGACGAGGCCTCGCGCTCCAAGGCCCCCAAGATGGAGGACCTCACCATCGACCTGGGGCTGCCCGGTGACCGCGCACAGGAACTGGTGGGGAAGGGCGACGTGGCCACCCGGGTGCGCGACCTGGCGCAGGTGGGCCAACTGGTGTCCGGCAAGGCGCTAGATGACCGCGTGGGCGTGTACGTGATGCTGCAGGCAATGCACCAGGCCGGGCCCTCGCGCATGGAGGTGCATGCCACCGCCACGGCGCAGGAGGAGGTGGGCCTGCGCGGGGCGCGCACGGCCGCGCACCGCATCGCCCCCGACATCGCCGTGGCCATCGACACGTGCCCGGCGGATGACGGCCCCGGCACCCCCGCCAGCGGGCCATCCACCCGCCTCGGCGAGGGCGCGGCCATCCGCGTGATGGACGCCAGCGCAATAGGCCACCGCGGCCTGGTGGACCTGCTCATCGCGCTGGCCGAGGAGCGCGACATCCCCCACCAACTGCACGTGTCGAACAAGGGCGGCACCGACACAGCCAGCCTGCAGATGTCGGGGCAGGGGTCCATCGCGGGGTGCATCTCCATCCCCACGCGCTACGTGCACACGGCGGTGGAGGCCTGCCGCCCCGATGACGTCGACGCCGCGGTGGCGCTCACCGTGGCGCTCATCGAGCAGGCCCATCGCCTGCTCGAGGCCTCCTAGGCCACCAGCACCGCCAGCGCGAATCCCCCGCCCACCACGGCCACGGTGCCGGCGATGATGGCGGGCGCCAGGCGGCCGTAGGCCATGTGCCCCCTGCCGAGGCCGGACAGCACCAGCGCCGCCAGGAAGCCGCCGAGCAGGCCGCCCAGGTGCCCGCCGATGGAGATGCCGGGGATGATGAAGGTGATGCCCAGGTTGAGCAGCAGGAACACGCCCACGCTCGACCCCAGCAGGGCGATGCCCTGCTGGCGCTCCAGCACCAGCAGGGCCGCCATCAGGCCGTAGATGCCGCCAGACGCGCCCACGGTGAGCGCGTTCGGGGCGAACAGCAGCGCGCCGGCGGCCCCCCACACCACGCTGGCCAGGTAGATGGTGCTGAATCGAAGGGAGCCGGCATAGCGCTCCAGCGCCCCTCCCAGCCACCACAGCACGATCATGTTGAAGATCAGGTGGATGAGCCCGGCGTGCACGAATGCCGACGTGATGATGCGGTACCACTGCCCATCCGCCACGAAGGGCCCGAAGAGGCCCAGGTCCACCGCGATGCCGGCGTTGGTGCCCGACACCGTCACGCCCTGCGCGAGTTCCACCACGGCGATGGCCAGGCACAGCACGATGATGGCCACGGTCACCGGCGCGCCACCGGTGCGCTGCGACACGTTGAGGTCGCGCACCAGGGCACCGGGAGACCCCGGGGCAGGACCACCCGCGCAGTCCGGGCACTTCATGCCCACGGCGGCCGTGCGGGCGCAATCCGGGCAGATCGGGCGGTCGCAGGTGGAGCACGAAAGGAGCGTCTCGCGGTCCGGATGCCAGTGGCATCGGGCCTCGGTGATCTCGGGGTCGCGGACCGGCTCGCTCAACGGGGCGCATGGTAACCCCGTTCCGGGGCATGTCACCCGTTGACAGTGGCCCCCCGGACGGCTTCACTACGTACTCGGTCCGCCGACGCCCCGGTCCCGCGTCGGCATGTTCCACCTCATCAGGAAGGCCTTACTTGACGACGACGCCTGCGCCGTTCGCGACGACCCCTCCCCCCGGCCTGCCGGAGCTCAACGAGCATGACGCCTGCGCGCTGGCCGCGTTCGCCACGCGCGACGGCAAGCCCAGCCACGACATCATCGAACGCGCCCTGCTGGGCCTCGACATGATGGTGCACAGGGCCGGCAGCGTGGACGGCGAGGGAGACGGCTCCGGACTGCAGGTGGACATCCCGCGCCCCCTCTGGGCCAGCCGCCTGGCGGAGGAGGGCCTGGACCCCGCCCTGGCCAACGACCCGCGGTTCGTCATCGCCCATCTGTTCTTCGAAGGCGCGGCCGTGGCCGACGCCGAATTGCCGCGCCTCATCGACGTGGCCCGCCTGCACGGCTTCGAGGTGTTGCTCAGTCGCGAGGGCGACATCGACCGCAGCGCGCTGGGGCCCCGTGCCGCCGAGAACCCCCCGGTGTTCTGGCAGCTGGCCCTGCTGGCCGCCGACCCCGCCACGGCGTCGCGCGAGTGCTACCGCGCGATGGTGGCCATCGAGCAGGAGCTCACCTGCCACGTGGCCTCGTTCTCGGCCAACGACTGCGTGTACAAGGTGCTGGGGCAGCCCATGGTGCTGCCGGCGTTCTACCCCGAGCTCGCCGACCCTGCGTTCGGCGCCTCCCGGGTGATCGCCCACAACCGCTACTCCACCAACACCTACCCCACCTTCAGCCGCGTGCAGCCCTTCGCCATCCTGGGCCACAACGGCGAGATCAACACCATCGCGCAGCTGCGCGAGCAGTGCCGGCAGCTCGGCCTGCCCATCACGCGCGACGGCTCCGACTCGCAGGATCTCAACCGCCTGCTGGAGGGCCTCATCTTCGAGAAGCGCCTGTCGCTCATCGAGGCCGTGGAGTTCGCGTTCCCGCCCATCCTCGGCGAGGTGCACCGCCTGCCCACCGACCTGCAGGACCTCTACGTGCACTACCGCGAGGCCTGGGGCCCCTACGCCCAGGGCCCGGTGGCGCTGGCGGCCCGCGCATACGACGAGATGGTCTTCTCGGTCGACGCCCTCGGCCTGCGCCCGCTGTGGTGGGTGGAGACCGACGACCTGTACGTGGCGTCGTCTGAGCCGGGAATCGTGCCGGTGCACGAGCTCACCGCCGACCCGCGCCCCCTCGCCCCCGGCGAGAAGGTGGCCCTCATCACCGGCGACGACGGCGCGCCTCGCGTGCTCACCTACCCCGAGGTGCAGCGCGAGGTGCACGCCCGTGCCAGCGCCCGCGGCGGCCTGCCCCACCGCGAGGCCCGTGCGCGCCTTGCCGGCGGGCTGGAGCCGGTGGGCACCGACGGCTCGGCCCACGCCGAGGCCACCGACCTGCCGCTGGACGCCCTGCTGGCGTCGGCCGGGTGGATCGATGGTGACAAGCAGCAGATCCAGTTCCATGCCGACCGCGGCGCGGAGCCCATCGGGTCGCTGGGGTGGGACGGACCCCTGGGCCCGCTCTCCCCCGTGCCGCTCCCGGTATCGGACTACCTGCAGGAGACCGTGGCGGTGGTCACCAACCCGGCCATCGACCGCGAGCGCGAGGTGGAGCACTTCTCCACGCGCGTGGTGCTGGGGCGCCGTCCGCCCATCGAGGGCGTGGAGCCCGAGCCGCCCCAGCGCTGCGAGCTGCGCATGCCCATCATCCTGGGCGCCATGCGCCCGGGCGTGCAGGTGAGCCTGGCCGAGCTGCGCCGCGTGGCCGCCGGCCAGGGCGTGGCCGTGATGGAGGACGTGGAGGCCGCATGGGGCGACCGCTACGCCCGCCTGCCCCTCTCCTTCACCGACAGCACCCGCGAGCACGTGGACTACCTGTGCCGTGCGGCCGTGGACGCCGTCACCGCCGGCGCCGAGGTGCTGGTGCTTGAGGACCGCCTGGCCACCCCGCAGCAGCGCGTCACCGATCCGCTGCTGGCCGTGGCCGCGGTGGACAAGGCTCTGCGCGAGGCCCACGACGACGAGGGCGTGGCCCTCCGGCGGCGCGTGAGCATCGTGCTGGAGGCCGTGGGCATCCGCAACGTGCACGACGTCATGGTCGCCCTGGGCTTCGGCGCCGACGCCCTGTGCCCCTACGCCATGGTGGAGCAGGCCATCGACGGTTCGCCCGAGCCCGAGGTGGCGGCCGGACGCCTGCTGGACGGCCTGCAGAAGGGCATCGAGAAGGTCATCTCCACGCTGGGCATCCACGAGGTGCGCGGCTACGGCCGCCTGGTGTCGGCCATCGGCATCGCGCCCGAGGTGCTGGACGTGCTGGGCATCCCCGGGTTCTGCGCCTCCGAGGGGCGCGGCCTGGGCTTCGCGCGGCTCGACGTGCTGGCCGAGCAGGGCCGGCAGATCCGCGCGGGCGAGGAGAGCCCGGGCAAGGTCAAGCTGCCGCGCATGTACCCCAAGGCGTGGAAGGCCCTGGCGCGCGTGGCCAACAGCGAGCGCGGCTACGAGGAGTTCGCCGAGACCTGCCAGACCCTCGAGGACGAGCAGCCCGTGGCCCTGCGCCATGCGATTGGCATCCAGCTCGCACCCGAGGGCGAGCGGCTGCCCGCCGACCGGGTATCAAGCCGCGTGGGCGACCACGAGCTGCCCTATGTCATCTCGTCGATGTCGTTCGGCAGCCAGGGCGAGACGCCATTCCGCGCCTACGCCGAGGCTGCGTACCGCGCCGACATGCTGTGCATGAACGGCGAGGGCGGCGAGATCCGCGACATGTACGGCAAGTACCCCAAGAACCGGGGCGTGCAGATCGCGTCGGGCCGCTTCGGGGTGTCATCGCTGCTCATGAACGCCTGCGAGTGGATCGAGATCAAGATCGGCCAGGGCGCCAAGCCTGGCGAGGGTGGCCACCTGCCGGGGTCCAAGGTGACCGAGGCCATCGCCGCCGCCCGCAACGCCACCGTGGGCTCCGACCTCATCAGCCCGTCCAACAACCACGACCTCTACTCCATCGAGGACCTGGCCCAGCTCATCGACGAGCTCAAGACGGCCAACCCCTACGCCAAGGTCATCGTCAAGGTGCCGGTGGTGCCGGGCATCGGCACCATCGCCGTGGGCATCGCCAAGGCCGGCGCGGACGTGCTGACGCTGTCGGGCTTCGACGGCGGCACGGGCGCCGCCCGCCTCCACGCCCTCCGGCGTGCAGGCCTGCCCAGCGAGCTCGGTACCGTGCTGGCCCACCACGCCCTCGTGGAAGCCGGCATCCGTGACCGCGTTGAGATCTGGGCAGACGGCGGCCTGCGCACGGCCGAGGACGCCATCAAGCTCATCTGCCTGGGCGCCAACCGCCTGGGCTTCGGCACCGCCTCGATGGTGGCCATCGGCTGCACCATCTGCCGCGGTTGCCAGCTGGACACCTGCCACGTGGGCATCGCCACGCAGATGGACGAAGAGGAGGCCCAGCACCGCGGCCTCAAGCGCTTCGTGCCCCGCATGTACGAGCCCGCTGTCGAGGCCCTCATGCGCTACTTCACCGAGATGGGCGAGGCCATGCGCCGCATCGCCGGCGAGATGGGCGTGGACGAGGTCCAGGACCTGGTGGGGCGCGCGGATCGCCTTGCGCAGGTGACCCACCACGCCGAGATGGACCTTGACGGGCTGCTCACCCCCACCGCCCAGCGCGTCATCGGCGCGCCGGACGATGGCGAGCGCTACTTCCGCCCCTTCAGCCCGCCGCCAGCGCACCGCGCACCCGACGTGGCACAGGAGGCACTGGAGGCCGCCACCGTGCTGGCCGTGGAGGAGAGCGATCTCACCGCCCGTGACCGGAACCTTGGCACCGACCTGGCAGGGGTAATCGCCCGCGCTCGCACGGGCTTGCACACCTCGCACGACCTGACCGCCCGCCTTGCGGAGACCAACCCCGAGGGCAGCGCAGGCACCCTGGTGGACCTGCAGTTCACGGATGGCGCCGCCACCGGATCCGGTCTTGCGGCCTTCAACGTGGAAGGCGTGCGCATCCGCGTCTCCGGCGGGGCACAGGACGGCGTGGGCAAGTGCTCGCTCGGAGGCGAGGTGCAGGTGCTCAAGGCACGCTCCGACTCCGGCGAGTGGGTGGGTGGCCACGTGGGCAAGTCCTTCGCCTACGGCGCCCAGCGCGGCCTCTTCCTGATCCAGGGCGACGCCGATGCCCGGGCGGGAATCCGCCTGTCCGGCGCCGACATGGTGCTGGGTGGCCAGCCCGACGGACCCATCGCGGACCGCACCGGATCCCTGGGATCGCGCTCCAACTGCAAGGGGTTCGCCTTCGAGTACATGACCGGTGGCCGCGCCGTGGTGCTTGGGGATCCCGGCCCGTGGCTGTGCTCCGGCATGACCGGCGGCGTGGTGTACGTGCGCCAGGAGGATGACTGGAACCTGGACGAGGCCGCCATCCGCCGCCGCCTCTCCAAGGCCGCCAAGGTCAGCCTGATGCCGCTCGAGCCGGGCAACGAGGACGCCATGAACGTGTCGGAGCTCCTCGCCTCCTACCGTGACGCCCTGGCGGCATCCGGGCAGGACGAGGAGGCCGCCGCGCTGGAGCCGCTCATCTCTGCTCCGGAGGACCACTTCCTGGCCATCCACCCGGTCACGCAGCAAGCGGACCCCAACCTGTCCACGGAGTAGCTGCGGGCAGCACGGGGGTGAGCCGCCTCACAATGTGAGGCACGGCACTGCCACACCATGCAGGCCCCGCCCATCCGGTGGGGCAAGGTGCGTGCATGAGCACCACGGACCTCCTCGCCGAACGCCTGCACGGGGTGCGCGAACGCACACTTGGCTTGGTGGACCCGCTCGACGACGACTGGGTCACCCGCACGCCCGACCCGATCATGAGCCCCCCGGCGTGGGATCTGGCGCACATCGCGGCATATGAGGAGCTGTGGCTGGTCACGCGGCTGTCGGAGGCCGCGCCCATGCACCCCGACCTCCAGGCCACCTACGACGCCTTCGAGACGCCCCGGGCCGTGCGCGGTGAGATCCGCATCCTCGACGGCCGGGAGTCGCGCGAGTACATGGATGCCGTGCGCGAACGGGCGCTCGAGGTGCTGGCCCGTGCCGACCTGTCGGATGACGGCCCGCCGCTCACGGCGGGCGGGTTCGTGTGGCACATAGTGGCCCAGCATGAGGCCCAGCACGACGAGACCCTGCTGCAGACCCTGCAGCTGATGCCGACGGGGGCCTACAGCCCCTGCGCCGGGGCGCTGCCGCCGGGTGACGGTGGTGCCGGGGCGCCTGACCCCATCGACGTCCCCGGGGGCACCATGGTCATGGGCGCCGCGCCCGGACAGGGCGCGCTCGACTGCGAGCAGCCCGCCCACCTGCGCCACGTGGCCCCGTTCCGCATTGATCGCGCGCCGGTCACCATCGGTCGGCACCTGGAGTTCATCGCCGACGGCGGCTACCACGACCCCCGGTTCTGGAGCGCTGAGGGCTGGGCGTGGCGGCAGCAGCACCACGTGGAGGCCCCACTGCACTGGCAGCAGGACGGCGCCGGCCAGTGGACGCGCACGTGGTTCGGATGCACCGAGCCCGTGGACCCGGCCGAGATCCTGTGCCACGTGTCGTTCTTCGAGGCCGAGGCGCATGCCCGGTGGGCCGGCGCGCGCCTGCCCACCGAGGACGAGTGGGAGTTCGCCGCGCGATTCGACCCCGCCAACGCCGACGACGCCTGGGCGCCGTGGGGCCACGCCCCCGCGGAGGGCCGCGCCAACCTGGGGCAGACCGCCTTCCGTCCCTCGCGGGTGGGCGCCTTCCCCGGGGGACAGTCCCCCAGCGGCTGCACCCACATGCTGGGTGACGTGTGGGAGTGGACGTCGACGGAGTTCCACGCCTACCCGGGGTTCCGCGCGTTCCCGTACCGCGAGTACGCGGAGCCGTTCTTCGGGGATGGCCACCGGGTGCTGCGCGGCGGGTCGTGGGCCACGCAGGAGGTTGCGGCGCGCACCACCTTCCGCAACTGGGACCTGCCCGAGCGGCGGCAGGTGTTCGCCGGGCTGCGCCTGGCGTGGGACGCCTGATGGGCAGCGGCGCCAAGGCCCCGTCGCGCACGCGACAGGTGCTGCCGTGGCGGCTCGACTGCCACGTAGCCGCGGGCGACGACGGCGCGGCGGCAGATGAGCTCCGGCGGGGCCTCACGGCGGCCCGGCCCACCATCCCCGCGCGCTGGTTCTACGACGACCGGGGATGCGACCTGTTCGTGCGCATCACAGGGCTTGACGAGTACTACCAAACCCGCGCCGAGCAGCGGATCCTGGATGACCACATGGACGACGTGGTGGCGGCGCATGGCCCGTCCGAACTGGTGGAAATCGGGTCCGGGGCGGCGCGGAAGACGCGGGCCATCCTCGACGCCATGGAGCGTGCGGGCAGCCTCGAGCGGTTCGTGCCCTTCGACATCAGCCCGGGCATGCTGGCCGGCAGCGCCGCGGACATCGCGGCCGCCTACCCCGGCACGCGGGTGCACGCCGTGGCGGGCGACTTCTCACGCCACCTGTCGCGCATCCCGCGCAGGCGCGCGGGGATGGCGCGCATGGTGGCGTTCCTCGGCGGCACCATCGGCAACCTCGAGCCCGCACGCAGGCGCACCATGATGCGGCGCCTGGCACGCCTGCTGGGCCCCGGCGACTGCCTGCTGCTGGGCACCGACCTGGCGCACGACCCCCAGGTGCTGGTGCGCGCCTACGACGACGCCGAGGGCGTCACCGCCGAGTTCAACCGCAACATCGTGCGCCACATCAACTCGGCGTTCGCCGGGGACGCCGACCCAGACGACTTCGCGCACGTGGCCCGCTGGAATGCCCGCGCCTCGCGCATCGAGATGCACCTGCGCGTCCGCCGCGACATCCAGTGGTCCATCGCCGGGCTGGGCATCGTGGTGCCCGTGGAGGCCGGCGCCACCATCCGCACCGAGATCTCGTGCAAGTTCACCCGCGAGTCGGTGGAGGACCTCTACCGCGACGCCGGCCTGCAGCTGGCGTCGTGGCACCCCGACCCCACGGGCCGCTACGCGGTGTCGGTGGCCGTCCCGTCCTGATCGTCCATGCGTCGCAGGATCACGGTCCTGCGCCGCACGATGATGTCCCCCTGCTCCTGCAGGCGCCCCAGCGCCACGGTGATGCTCTCGCGGGCCGCGCCGATCATGTCGCCCAGCTCCTGGTGGGTCACCCTGAGGTCGAGCCTCACGCCCTCGGGGGTCACCTTTCCCCACCGCTCGGCCAACTGGCGCAGCTTGAGGATGAGCCGCCGCTCCAGTCGCGGCTCCAGGGCGATGGCCGCCGACAGCTCGCGGTCGGCAACGGCCGCCGCCACGGCGCGCAGCACCCAGGCCCCCACCGCGGCGTCCGAGCACAGCACGTCGTCGAGCGATCCGGTGAGCACCATCAACTCCGCGTCGGTGACCGCCCGGGCACGGGCGTCGGGCGCGCCCGGCCAGCCCCCCGCGGGCAGCACCAGGGCATCGCCCTCCTGCAGCAGGGCGATGGTGCGCTGGCGCCCGGCCTCGGCCTCCACCACGATCGCGATGCGGCCCGCCGAAACGAAGCCCAGGGGTCCTGTCAGCTCGGCCTCGGGCACCTCATCGCCGTCCAGCACCGGCACCACGGCACACATGCCCGCCAGGCGCTCGTAGACGTCGTCCGTGAAGCCCGGGTCGTTCATCCGCCCTCCACCAGCATGGCGGCACGGTCCTCCCATTCCGCCATGGCGTAGGAAAGGTCCTCCTGAAGCGCCCGGTGGCGTTCTCCCAGCTCCGTCACGGCGCCCATGTCGCCCGCGGTGGATGCCTGCGCCACGTCGGCCTCCACCACGGCGATCTGCTCCTCCAGCTGGGCGATGCGCGATTCGATCTTGCTCACCTCCCGCGCCAGCCGGCCACTGGAGGGGCGCTTCTCGCGGGGCCGCGACACGGGCTCGCGGCGCGCTGCAGGCGCTGGCGCGGCATCGTCCACCTGGGCGCCGGCCTGGCGGACGGCGATGAGGTCCGCGTAGCCACCCGCGCGCATGACGGCCGTGCCGTCCTCCAGCGCCAGCGTGTGGGTGGCCACGGCATCGATCAGGGCGCGGTCGTGCGACACCAGGATCACCGTGCCGTCGTACGCCAGCAGCGCATCCTCCAGCGCCTCGCGGCTCTCAACGTCGAGGTGGTTGGTGGGCTCGTCCAGCACCAGGAGGTTGCCGCCCTCGGCCACCAGCGCCACCAGGCTCAGGCGACGACGCTCCCCGCCCGACAGGCCCTCCACCGTGCGGTCGGCCAGCTCCCCCGTGAACAGGAAGCGGCCCAGCAGTCGCCGCGCCTCGGTCTCGGTGAGCGACGTGCCGGCCTTCACGGTCTCGGCCAGGGTGCGACGCTCGTCGTATTCACGGGCGTGCTGGCTGAAGTACGACGGCAGCACCTTGTGCCCCATGCTCACGCGGCCGGCCGCCAGGTCGCGCATGCCCAGGAGCGTCTCCACCGTGGTGGTCTTGCCCGCGCCGTTGGGGCCCACCACCGCCACGCGCTGGCCCCGCTCGATGGTGAAGCCGGCGCCGTCCACCAGCACCCGGTCCGCCACCTCCACGCGCAGGCCATCTGCTTCCAGCACCACGCGCCCGGGGCGCTCGGTCTTCGGGAACCCGAAGGAGAGGGCCTTCTCGCGCGTGGGGGCCTCCAGCGGCGCCATGCGGTCCAGCTTCTTGGCGCGCGACTTGGCCTGGCGCGCACGCGTGCCCGCCCGCCACCTGGTGACGAACCGCTCCAGCCGCTCCATCTCCTCGCGCCGGCGCTCCGCCGCCGCCGCCTGCTGCGCCTCGTCCTCGGCGCGCGCGCGACGGAAGTCCGAATACCCCATGGGCCACAGCTTGGCGCGGCCGTTCGAGAGGTCCAGCACCTGCGTGGCGGTGGACTCCAGGAACCAGCGGTCGTGCGAGACGATCACCACGGCCGCGCGCATGTCGCGCACGATGCCCTCCAGCCACTCCATGGCGGCCAGGTCGAGGTGGTTGGTGGGCTCGTCCAGCAGCAGCACCTGGGGCCTGCCGGCCAGGGCCCGCGCCAGGGACGCACGCGTGAGCTCGCCACCAGACAGGCTTGCCAGCGGGCGGTCCAGGTGGTCATCGCGCAACCCCAGGCCCCGGGTCACCCTCTCCACCCATGCCCGCCAGTGGTACCCGCCCGCGGCGTCCAGGTCGGCGTGGGCGCGCTCGTAGGCCGCCATGGTGTCGGGCCCATGGTCGCCCGATGCCATGCGCGCCTCCAGCGCGGCCAGGCGCTCCTCGGCGTCGCGCGCGTGCGCTAGGCCCTGCTCCACGTACTCCCGCACCGTTCCCGCAGCCGTGGCGTCGGGGCGCTGGTCGTGCAGGGCCACGCGCTCTCCCCGGGGGATCGACACCGATCCACCGTCCGCGTCCTCGCGTCCCGCGAGGATCCTGAGCAGCGTGGTCTTGCCCGCGCCGTTCCTCCCCGCCACGGCCAGGCGGTCGCCCGGGCCGATCCGGAAGGACACTCCGGAGAAGAGGGTGCGCGGGCCGAACGCCTTGGTCAGCCCCGATACCTGCACAGCGCCTAATGTAGGGCGCCGTGAGCGCTGATTCCACCATCATGGACACGCCGGAGCAGGTGGTTGGCCTGGTGGAACGCGTCCGGGAACAGGGGCGCATGGCGCTCGACGTGGAGTTCCTGTGGGAGCGCACGTACGCACCCATCCCGTGCCTGGCGCAGGTGGCCGTGGGCGACGAGGTGGCGCTGGTCGACCCCATCGCGGGTGCGCCGCTCGACGGGGTGGCCGCGTTGCTGGCCGATCCCGCCATCGAGGTGGTGATGCACGCGCCGAGCGCCGACCTCACGCTGTTCGCGCTGGGGTTCGACGTGCGCCCCTCCACCCTGCTGGATGCCCAGCTCATCGCCGGGTTCGTAGGGATGGGCGCGGGCCAGAGCCTGGGGGCCCTGCTGGGTCGCGTGCTCGACGTGAAGGTGGCCAAGACCGAGGGGTACTCCGACTGGTCGCGCAGGCCCCTCACCCGCGCCCAACTGGACTACGCGGCGGCCGACGTGCTGTACCTGTTCGACCTGGTGGACGAGCTCATGCGCCGTGCCGAGGAGCGCGGGCGCACCGAGTGGGTGCTGGAGGAGCACGAGCGTCGCTACGGGCCCACTGCCCGCGTGGCGCCCGATCCGTTCGAGGCCTGGCGCAAGGTCAAGGGCCAGGGTCGCCTGCAGCCGGCCGAGCGCGCCGTCCTGCGCCGTGCCGCGGCATGGAGGGAGACCGAGGCCCGCAGGCGCGACCGCCCCGTGGGCTGGCTGCTGCCCGACCGCACCTTGCTGGAGATCGCGCGGCGGCGCCCGTCGGGCCCCGCGGCCGTGCTGTCGGAGCGCGGGGTTCCATCAGCCATGCGCGAGCGCGAGGCCCAGTCGCTCATCACGGCCATGGACGAGGCGGTGGGCGACCCCCCAATCGCGCTGGGCCCGCCACCGCCCGCCAAGGTGCAGGCGCGACTCGAGACGCTCACGCCGCTTGCGCAGATCCTGCTCACGGCGCGCTCATCGGCGGCCGACCTGGCCCCCACCCTCGTGGCCACGCGCGACGAGGTGGAGCAGTACCTCACGGCCCTGCTGATGGACCGTGACCCCGCGGGCCTCTCGCTGGGCCGGGGCTGGCGGCACGATGTGGCGGGCTCCGCCATCGCCGAACTGGCAGCCGGACGCCTGGGCATCGCGCCGCTCGCGGCCTCGCCATACCTGGCCGAGATCCCGCTCCCCGACCGCTGAGCCGACTGCGGGCCCCGGGAATGCAACGGGGGGCGCCTGCGCCTGGGGCGGAGCCCTGCCCCGGCGCGAAGCGCCCCCCGAACCTGTGGGGACAACCGAACCCACCTCATCTGCCTGCAATCCAACCGCGAGCCCCGGTGGGGCAGCGTGGTGCTGGCGTTATGGCTCGGTGAAGCCCACCGGTTCCACCAGGGGCGCCAGGTCGGCCATGGCCGTGACCAGCGCCACGCGAGCACGCGACGGCGCATCGGCGGCCAGGGGCAGCACCTGCCACTGCGTGCGGTTCAGGTACGCGCCCGCCCAGCGGCGGTGCTCATCGCCCGTGCGCATGACCAGCGCCTGGATGCTGCGGAGGTTGTCCGAGCGGTCTGCGATCTTGAGGAGGTGCGCATCCGGGGGGCCCTGCTCGAGGAGACGGCGGTAGTAGTCACGCACCGCATCACCGGCCACCCGGGCATCGGGTGCGGTCAGCCACACCACCAGGTTCTCGGCACGGGCGCCGAACGCGCTTCGCACCTCCTCGGGCGTGGTGATGGTGTCCTCCACCACGTCGTGCAGCAGCGCGGCCACGAGCATGTCGCGGTCGGTCACGCCCCACTGCATCAGGCCCATCGCCACCCGCACGGGGTGCAGCCAATAGGGCGTGGCGCTGCCGCGCCGGTTCTGGCCCTCGTGTCGCTCGCGCGCAAACCGGTCGGCGCGCAAGAGGGTGCGTCGGTCGGCAGATGGGCGGGGGGCCAGCGCGCGCTCCCATGCCGCCTCCACGTCGTCGGCAGTGTCGAAGTGCTCCGGCCACGCCAGGTGGCGCGGCGCGATGGGCGCCAGCGCCTCACTGGACTCACCCACCGACGGGGGCTCGAGAGGACCGGTCGACATGGGCTCTAGGGTATCGCGCCCCCCGGCCCCCGAGGATGGGCCGCGTCGCCTGGCCGTGGTGGACCTGGGGTCCAACACGTTCCGCCTCGTGGTGTTCGAATACCAGCCGGGCGGACCATTCCGCCTGGTGGACGAGGTGCGCGAGGTGGTGCGCCTCACCGAGGGCTCGGCGCCGGGTGAGCCCATCGGCCCTGCGGCCGCCGAGCGCGCCGCGCGCGTGGCGCGCCTGTTCGCCGGGTTCTGCGAGGGCGCGGGCATCGACGAGGTGCGGGCGGTGGCCACCAGCGCCATCCGCGACGCGCCCAACGGCGACGAGGTGCTGCAGGCCATGACCGACTCCGGGCTCCCGGCACGCATCGTGTCGGGCGAGGAGGAGGCCCGCTACGGCTACCTGGGAGCGGTGAACGGCACCACCCTCACCCACGGCCTGGTGGCCGAACTGGGCGGCGGCAGCATGCAGGTGGGGCGCGTGGACGACCGCCGCCTGGCGCGGTCGTTCAGCTGGCCGCTGGGTGCGGTGCGCATGACCGATGCCTTCATGTCCGGGCCGGTGCAGACGCGCGAGGACGTGAAGGCCCTGCGCCGCCACGCGCTTGGCGTGCTGCACCTGGAGCCATGGATCGCCGACGCCGGGCGGCTGGTGGCCATGGGAGGCGCCGTGCGCACGCTGGCCGCCATGGCGCAGAAGGCCCAGGGCTACCCCCTGGGCGAGGTGCACGGCTACATGCTGCGCCGCGATGACCTGAGGGCGCTCATCGACCGCATGACCGAGCTGCCCAAGGCCGAGCGCCGGAGGATCCCGGGGCTCAAGGCCGATCGCGCCGACATCATGCTGGCGGGCGCGGTGGTGCTGGACGCACTGGTGCAGGCCTCCGGGGTGGACCGGGTGGAGGTGTGCGCGGAGGGCCTGCGGTGGGGGGTGTTCTGGGAGGCGTTCCTGACCCCCCATGATCCGCCGCTGGTGGACGACGTGCGTGCCACCAGCGTGCGCGACCTGGCCCAGGTGTACGGCTACGACCGGGCGCACTGCGAGCAGGTGTCGCGCCTGGCGCTGATGATCTTCGACGGGCTCGCCCGCCTGGGCCTCCACGACGGCGATCCGCGCGAGCGCGAGTGGCTGCACGCCGCCGCGCTCCTGCACGACGTCGGCACCCTGGTGGACTACAACGACCACCACAAGCACGGGCACTACCTGGTGCTGAACGCCGGGCTGCCGGGCTTCCGCCACCGCGAGCTGGTGATCATCGCGCAGTTGGTGCGCGCGCACCGGAAGTCCATCCAGTCCCCGGGGCCCCTGGGCGCGTTGCTGAAGCCGCGGGACGAGGAGCGCATCCTCCGCCTGGCGTCGTTCCTGCGCATCGCCGAGCAGCTCGAGGTGGGCCGCGCGCGGGCCATCACCGGCATCGACTGCGCCCGCGAGGGCGACCTGGTCACGCTGTGGCTGCGCGCGCACGGCGACGTGGACGTGGCCATGTGGTCGGCCCGGCAGGAGGCACCGGTGTTCACCCGCGCCACCGGCCAGCGCTTGGCAATCGAGCGGGCCTAGCCCCCCGCAACCTTCACGCGGAACCGCTGCCCCAGGTGGGCGGCGATGCGATCGCGGTGATCGCCCTGCACCTCCACCACGCCGTCCTTCACCGATCCACCGGAACCGCACAGGTGCCGGAGCTCCTTGCCCACGTCCCCGAGGTCGGCGGGCGGCAGGCCGGTGACCAGCGTGACGGTCTTGCCCTTGCGCCCCGCCTTGGTGCGCGACACGCGCACCACGCCGTCGGGGCTGCCCGCCGATGGCGCGGCGGCCGGGTGCGCGGGCGCGTCGATGCGCCCGCCCTCGGTGGAGTACACCGCGCGGGTACCACCGCCGTCATCACGCCGTATCCGTCCCATCGGGGACCGATGGTACCGTCGTTCGGCGATGGCCTGCGACCTGCACATGCACACCAACCGGTCCGATGGATCGCACGACCCCGCCCACCTGGTGGAGTACGCCGCGGGCCGCGGGGTGGACCTGCTGGCCATCACCGACCACGACACCATGGCCGG
>JADHKZ010000033.1 GCA_016780995.1 Thermoleophilia bacterium
TACCACCACGGGGGCGCGTATCGTGGTCGCATGTCCGACGAGGTCCTGGCGCGCATCGACCAGCTGCTGCAGATGCAGCAGGAGCACCACCGCGAGCTGGCCGATCTCATCGAGCAGTACCGAGCCATGGTGTTCGAGGCCGAGGAGCAGGGGGCCGATGAGCTCTACCGCGTGGTCTCCGGCCTCCCGGGCGGCCGCTACCACGTGCTCGTTACCCACCAGCGCGAGACGTGGCTCACGTTGCAGGCGGACCTCGCGCGCCTGATGCCCGAGCAGTCGGGCATCGACGAGCCCGGCTAGGGGATTCGCGCGCCCAGGGAGGCGTCGATGTCGCCGTACTCCCAGGCGTAGTCGCGTCCGCGTGCGGCCGCGGGATCGGTGCGGTGGCTGTCGGTCACCAGCACGGCGGCGTCCCCCAGCGTCATCTTCAACGCAAGCGCGGGCGTGGGCACCACGGCAGGACGCCCCACGGCTCGCCCAAACGCCTTTGCCACCTCTGCCTGGCGCATGGGCTCGGGCGCCACGTTGTTGAACGGGCCCTCCCAGGCGTCATCCTCGATCGCGCGGATGATCATGCCGACCACATCGGCGATGTCCACCCACGGCACCCATTGCCGTCCGCCCGCCAGCGGGCCCGCCATCCCGGCGCGGGCGAGCTTGGCCAGGCGGGGGATCACCCCGCCGTCCTCGGCGAACACCATGCCGGTGCGCGAGATGGCCACCCGCACGCCTCCGCGCGCGGCCGACGTGGCCGCGGCCTCCCAGGCAACCGCGACCTCCGACAGGAACCCATGCCCGGGGCCGGCCGACTCGGGCAGCACCTCGTCGTCGCGATTGCCGTAGTAGCCCGTGGCGCTGCCGCTCACCAGCACGCGCGGCCCGGTGCCCCGGGCCAGGGCGTCGGCGATGCGCGTGGTGGTGATCACCCGGCTGTCGCGGATGGCCTTCTTGTGCTCGCGGTTCCAGCGGCCCTCGGCCACCGACGCGCCGGCCATGTTGACGATGGCGTCAACGCCATCGATGGCCGCGGCGGGGAGATCGTCGAACACCGGGTCCCAGGTGACGGTGGGCACCCCGTGCACATCACCATTCGCGCGCGAGAGCGGCACCACCTCATGGCCCCGATCGAGCAGGGCCCGGGTGAGATGGCGGCCGACGAGGCCTGTTGCACCTGTGATGGCGACGCGCATGCCCCGATCATGCCCGCTAACGTGGTCGCGTACCCGACGAACGGAGAGACGGACGCATGGCCGCAGAGGAGATCGAGGTACGCGGGGTGGTCGTGAAGCGGCGCGGGGTGGTCGTCACCTGGCTGCTCATCATCGTGACCCTGGGTATCTACGCGCTGTTCCACTGGTACTACGTGAACCGCGAGCTCCGCGACATGTCCGAGGCGCTCGGAAAGCCCTTCGAGAATTCGCCCGGGCTCAGCGTGCTGGCCCTCTTCCCCGGGGGCTTCCTCATCGTGCCCGCCATCTGGACGTGGGTCACCACTGCACGCCGCACGCGCGACCTTCGCGAGTTCGCGCTCGACGGCCGCCCGGGTGACCACACGTCGGTGGCGTTCGGGGTGATCCTGGGCTTCCTCTACGCGCTGAACCACCCGTACCTGCAGGCGTCGCTCAACGGCACCTGGGAGATCCTCGAGGCCTAGGCCCTAGGTGCGCGGGGGCGGCTCGCCGTGCCCGTACTCGCGTGACGCAGCGGGGTACTCGCTGAGCACCGCATCGATGGCCGCCTCCTCGTCCGGGGTCAGCGGCGCGCCCGCCAGGGCCGCCGCGCCCCGGGCCTGGCCGGCATCGTGCGCGCCTACGATGGCCGAGGTCACCTCAGGCCGCCTGAGAACCCACGCCACCGCCAGCTCGGCCGCTCCCCCTGAGCGGCCGGAGGCCTCGGCGATCTGCTGCATGCCGCGCGCCACCGCCACGCGGTCGGAGAAGTGCTCGTCCGCGAAGAACTCGCTCTGCGCACGCCAGTCGCTGGGCGGGAAGGTGGTGCGCTCGTCCATGTGGCCGGCCAGGAGCCCATGGGCCAGCGGTCCGTAGGCCAGCACCCCCACCCCATGGTCGGCGCACCAGGGGAACTCCTGCTGCTCCACCTGCCGGCGCATCACGTGGTAGCCCACCTGCAGCGACACGAACGGTCCCGCCTCGGCGGCCGCCTGCAGGTCGGGCAGGTCGTAGTTGGACACCCCGATCCAGCGGATCTTGCCCTCGTCGCGCATCTTCACCAGCTCGGCGAAGGTGTCATCCGCGGGCACGTCCGCCACCGGCCAGTGCACCTGGTACAGGTCCACGTGGTCGCGCCCGAGCGCGGTGAGCGACCTCTCCAGCGCCATGCGCAGGTACGCGCCGGACGCCTCGCGCCAGATGCGCAGGCCGTCGCCCGTGACCTCCCACGCCACCCCGCCTTTTGTGGCCACCAGCGGGTGGTCGTCGCGGGCCCTCAGCACCTTCCCCACCACGGCCTCGGCTCGGCCCTGGCCGTAGATGTCGGCGGTGTCGATCCAGTTGATGCCGGCGTCCAGCGCGCCATGGCAGGCCGCCTCGCTGTCGCGGTCGTCGGCGCCGCCCCACCGGCCACCGAACTGCCATGTGCCGAGGCCGATGACCGTGAGGTCCAGGTCGGATGCGCCCAGCCTGCGTGTGTGCACCGCTACTCCCCCGTGACGGGCGTGAGGGCGATGAGCAGCCCTCCGTCGTCATCGTACGCCGGGAAGATATCCACGATCGCATCGCGGTCCTGGTCCATGCGATGCGGGCGGAACACGCAGGGCTGCTCCAGCACCCGCACGCCCCACTCCAGCGCGCGGGCCACGGGGTCGTCGTCCACGCCCGAGAACCCCAGCCCCAGCGCCGCCGACACCTCATGGCCGATAAGGTCGCCCTCGGGCCAGCCGGTGACCGGGGTGGCGGCGTGGCCCGCCACCAGCACGCGCCGCTGCCGGTCACAGCAGATAAGTGCGGTCACGGGACCGGCGTAGTAGTCGTCCATGAGCTCGAACACGAACCCGAACCCGCACGAGGGGCACCCGCGTGGCTGGTGCCCCTCGGCGCGCTCGGATCCGGCGACGCGATGCGCGCAGCGGGGACAGATGAACACGGCCACGCCGTAAGGCTACCGGCCGCGCGTGACCTCGAACTCCTCGGAGCGGCTCCAGTCGATGAACTCATCCACCGTGCCCGGCCCGTACTCCACTGGCAGCGCCAGGTCACGCACCACGTCCTCGAACGCGGGCGTACCCACCCGGGCCACGAACGCGTTGAACTCCTCGCCGTCCTCGCGCTGCCCCTGGTAGAGGGTGATCCAGCGCGACACGGCCTCGGGCACCCGCTTGGCCGGCAGGCGCACCTTCAGGCGCTGGCCGATGGCCACCTCGCCGCCCTCGTACTGGCCGCCCACGTGGGGCACGTAGGCCGGCAGGGTGCGGTCACCCACCTTCAGCGACGCGCCATAGAAGCCGATGTTGGCGATGTGGTGCTGGCTGCACCCGTTGGGGCAGCCGCTCATCTTCACGTGGATGCGCCGGGTGAGGGGATCGGTGATGCCCATCTCGGTCACCCGCTCCTCGATGGCACGGTTGAGGCCCATGGAACTGGTGATGGCCAGGCGGCAACTGTCGCTGCCGGGGCACGACACCACGTCGCGGATCTCGTCAGCACCGGCCTGGTCCAGGCCGATCTGGCCCAGGCGCTGCCACACGGCGTACACCGCCTCATCACGCACCCAGCGCAGCACGATGTTCTGCTGGATGGTGGTGCGGGCGTAGCCCCCGCAGAACTCGCGGATGATCGACGCCAGCCCGCGGAACTGCTCGGGCGTGAGGTCGCCCCGGGGCACGCGCACCTCCACCGTGGAGAACCCCTGATGGCGCTGGGGCTGCACGTTGGAGTCGGCGAAACGGGCGAAGTGCTGGTTGGACGGATCGGGCGCGGGAAGGCCCCCGGGCAGCGGCAGCGCGGTGGCGTGCGCCTCCTCGTCGTGCTCATAGGCCAGACGTGACAGGTCGTAGTCGCGGTCGTCCACCCAGTCGCCGGCCAGCTCCTGCTCAACCAGCTCGCGGAAGGCGTCCATGCCGATGGCGTCCACCAGCACCTTGATGCGGGCGCGGGCGCGGTTGCGGCGCAACTCATCGCGGCCGTCGTAGATGCGCAGCACCGCCTCGGTCACCTTGATGAAGTCGCCGTTGTCGGCCTCGACGAAGTCGAAGAGCGTGGGCGCGATGCGCGGCATGATCGAGGTGCCCCCGCCGATGCGGATCTCGAACCCGCGCACCTCCCGGCCATCCACCTCTCGCACGCGGGGGATGAACCCGCCGTCGTGGATGCCGGTGATCACCCGGTCGGCGTCCGATGATGCGAAGGCCGTCTTGAACTTGCGGGGCATCAGCTGGCACACCTCGTTGCGCACGAAGTAGCGCGCGTAGGCGGCGGCATACGGGGTGGGGTCGAAGGGCTCGTCCGCCAGCAGGCCCGCGCGCGGGTCACCCGTGACGTTGCGCACCGTGTTGCCGCAGCCCTCGCGCGAGGTGAGCCCCACGCGGGAGATGTCACGCATGAGCAGCGACAGGTCAGGCAGCGGCAGGTGGTGCACCTGGATGCACTGGCGCGTGGTGATGTGCCCCTTGCGCAGCGGCGCATACCGCTCGATGACGTCGGCGAACACGTCGAGCTGATCGGGGGTGATGCCGCCGAACGGCACCTTCACGCGCACCATCTGCACGTCGGGCTGGCGCTGGCCGTACACGCCTTGCGGGCGCAGCACGCCGTCGAACTCCTCCTGCTCCATCTCGCCACGGGCGAACCGGGCGGCGGCGGTGTCGAAGTCGTCGAACTCCCTCTCGATGATGGGGATCACGTACCCGGGCACCTCGGGGTGCAGCTCGGGGTTGTCGAGGCTCCCGGCGCGGCCGGCGCCGGCGGCGGGCGGGGTGGCGGACGTGGTCATGTGGCTCGGCTGCTCCTGGTCGCGGGCGACTGTGGTCGCGTGGGACCGGGATTGATACCACATAAAATCCTAGATGTTTTGTTGTTTTTACCGCCGGCCGCGTATCAGGGCCGGTACGCGCCCTCCCACGGCGACAGGTCGCGGGTGCCCGGCACACGCCAGGTCCACGCCGGGTGGCCCGTGGATCCCCCGCCCATGCGCTGGATCATCCCCACCAGGGGCACCAGGTCCATGGGCTCCACCAGCGATCCCGGGGTCATGGGATCGGCTGCGAACGACAGCACCTGCCCCTTCCCCACCGTGCGCAGCACAGCAGCCGGTCGCTGGTCCAGGTGCGTGGCCACCACGGTGGCGCCGGGGGCGACGTCGGCGAACGCCCACGAGCGCCGGTCGGCCACGGGGATGGTGTAGAGGTCGGGCGGCGTGTTGGTGCCCAGTGCCCCCTTGCGCATGAGCAGCACTCCACCGGCCTCGCCGCCCAGGCGGCCACCCTTGAGCTGGGCACCGATATCGGACAGGTCCTTGTTGCCGGGCGTGCGCGCGAACGCCGTGGGGTCGGTGACCACCAGGAACCCGCCAGCGCTCACCCAGTCGCGGAGTGCCTCGGCGAACGGCCGCGACAGGGTGTCGCCGCGGGGCAGCCACACCACCTTGGCGCGGGCCAGGCGATCGCGCTGGGCCGCCAGGCGCTCGTCGGTGTCGAAGACGAACGGCGCGCGGTTGAGCTCGCCCAGGAACGAGTGCGTGGTGTAGAGCGCATCGCCCGACGTGCGGTAGCGCGAGTCACCGCGCTTGTTGGGCTGCCCCTGCCCCTCGCTCATGAGCGAATAGACCACGACCGTGGACGGGTCCACCGGGGCCTCGGGCAACTGCAGGCCGCGCATGCGCGATGCCAGCGACAGCATGCCGTCGTACATCTTGCGGTTGGTGAACCGCGGGTTGCCCTTGGCGTAGAAGGTGATGTGCGTGGCACCCGCGCGCAGGGCCTGGCTGGTCCAGGTCTCCACATCGGCGATGCCCGGCGTGTACCGCGCGTATGGGAAGGCCTGCACGATGATGCGCACGGGCTTGCCCGTGAGGTCGGACATGAGCTTGGCGCCGAAGCCCGGGTTGTAGCGGCCCCTGCCGGGGTTGGCGCGCTCGGCGTACGACACGTAGGGGTCGGTCTCCACGATGTCGGCGAACCTGCCAAGGGCGGTGTAGTCCCACGGCATGAAGCCGTCGATCATGTTGTAGTTGTTGGGCACTACCCGCGCGCCGGGGTCGAGCCTGCGGATAAGCGCGGCCTGCCTGGCCTTCATGGCGAAGAAGTTCTTGCTGGTCCAGCGCGAGTAGGCCAGCCACCGCAGGCCCGCGATGGGCGACTCGGTGCGCTTGGCTCCCGAGCGCGGCGGCGCCCACCCGAACTCGCGCTTGATCTTGGCCGACTGCCGGCGCCACAGCGCGCTGCGGGTGGCCTTGCCGGCGGGCAGCACCACGAGCGGCTCGTCGGACCCGTTGTAGGCGAACACATACGGCGCATTGCGCAGCCGCGGCACGATCCGACGGATCTCCGACAGCGCCTTGCGCTGGTAGGCAGGGTCGAGCAGGGACATGCGGCGCGTGGGCGCCTTGGTGTCAGGCTGGAACACGATGCCCGTGGGCCGGCACTTCTTCGGAAGGCGCGGGAAGATGCACAGCGCGTCCTTGGCCGCGCGGGCCTCCACGTTGGCGTCCCACGAGAGACCAGTGGCCTTGTAGAGCCGCAGGAAGTTGGCGGGGTTGCGCCACGACGACGGCTCGCGCGGCGACACCGGGATGTCGAAGGGGAGCGACGCGAACCCGCTGCCCCACAGGTTGTTGGCGCCCTCGGTGAGCAGGATCTTGTTGACCAGGGGAAGCCACTTGGCGCGCGGGATGGGGAGCGGGCCGTTCGGCTTCCAGCGCGGGTGCTGCTCCTGGTTGAGCTCGTGGTTCCAGTCGAACACATGACCCATGGGGCGGGCATCCGCAGGCGATGCCATCAACGGCGCCGCCACCAGGGCAGCGGCGGCGGCGATCAGAGGGATGGGCCTGCGCATGGGGTGCAGGCTAGATGCCCGCACCGTCGGTATGGCCGATGGGGGTCATGGTGAACAGGGTGTCCGACCGGAGCCCCAGCCTGAGGGTTTCCAAAGGGATCACCTCATCGGGCGGGATGTTGCCCAGGTTCACGTTGGCGCCGAAGGCCCGCACGAACCACACCTGCTGCGCCTTCTGGGGCGCCTCGAACAGCAGGCGGTGGGCATCGATGGCGTGCACGATCTCGTCGATGAGCCCCATGCGCACCTCGCCGTCCCCGCGGAACACGCCCGCGGTGCCGCTCTCGCGTGCCTCCGTGATGACTTTCCACGCACCGGCGTGAAGCTCGGCATCGATCATCTCGACCCAGCGGTACGGCGCGATGACCACGTCGTTGTCCTTGGACCCCACCTCCGACAAGACCGTGAAGTCCTGGGCGTACTCCTCGATGTACTCCAGCTTCTTGCCGTGGGGCAGGTCCACCGTGCCGTCCGACACCTCCACGTGGCGCAGGCCCAGGCCGCCCACGAAGTCCTTCCACTCCTCCAGCTTGCCCTGCACCAGGCAGGCCTCCCAGAAGGTGCCGCCGATCACCACCGGCACGCCCAACTGCTCGTACAGGCGCACTTTCTCGCGCAGCCCTGGAGTGACGTACGCCGTGCCCCAGCCCAGCTTGACGATGTCGATGTAGTCGCCCGCCGTGGCGAACATGTCCTCCACCTGGCGAGGCGAGAGGCCCTTGTCGATGACGTGCGTGAGCCCGAACTGGCGCGGCTTGGGCGGCCGGCCGGGGAGCGTGAGGAAGTCGCCTGCGTGGCTCATGCGCGTGCCTCCCGGGCAGCGGCGGCACCCGCGATGCGCCCGAACACCACGGTGTCCAGCAGCGAGTTGCCCATGAGGCGGTTGGTGCCGTGCACCCCGCCCGTGATCTCGCCGGCGGCGTAGAGCCGCGGCAGTGTGGTGTGGCCGTGGGCGTCGATGACCAGCCCGCCGTTGCGGTAGTGGAGCACCGGGTACACCAGCACGCGTTCCTTGGTGATGTCGACTCCCTGCTTGAGGTAGCGGTTGTGCACATAGGCCAGCCGCTCGGCCGTGAACCCGGGGCCGTTCTCCCGGTCGATGGCCGTGGTGTCCAGCCAGGCGCCCATGGTGCCATCCGGCGCGGCTGCACCGCGCCCTGCGGCCACCATGTCGATGATCGCACCTGCCACCACGTCGCGGGGGGCCAGCTCGTCCACGAACCTCTCGCCCGCCGCGTCATGCAGCGTGGCGCCGTACGAGCGGGTGGTCTCGGGAAGGGCATATCCCGCGAGCCCGGGGGGCCACACCGCGCCGGTGGGGTGGCGCTGCCAGCTGTCCAGGTCACGCCCCTCCGCTCCCAGCGCCAGGGCCATCTCCAGCACCTCCGGCGTGGCGTCCGGGTGGTTGGTGGACTTCTCCCCCACCCGCGCGGCCTCGCCGCCCAGCCCACCGCCGGCGGCCAGCACCACCGCGCCGGCATCCACCACCTGCGCGGTGCCGTCCTTGGCGCGCAGCGTGGCCCGCCACCCGCCGGGCACCTGCTGCAGGCCCTCCAGCGCCGTGGACTCGTGCACCTGCGCCCCGCTGTCGCGCACGGCCGCCCGCAGGGCCTGAACCATCTCGGCGCCTGTGCGCTCGCCGGCCTGCAAGAGGCGCGGGCGCCGGGCGCCGCCACAGCGGATCACGCGCAGGTCGTCGCCGTCGTGGGTGAACCGCACGCCGAGGGCCTGCAGCCACGCGATGGCGTCCGGGCCACCCTCCACCAGCGTGCGCACGAGCGCGGGGTCGGCGTCCCCATGCCCGGCCGCGAAGGTGTCCTGCAGGTGGTCCTCCGTGGAGTCGTCCGGCGCCACGGCGGCCTGGATGCCGCCCTGCGCACGGCCGGTGTTGGAGGCCCCCAGCGCAGACTTGGTCACCACCACCACCGATGCCCGGGCGTCACGCGCGGCCACGGCGGCGCTCATGCCGGCGCCGCCCGACCCCACCACCAGCACGTCGCACCGCTCCATGGGCGGGGTCACGGGCCCCCGGACGGGACCAGGTCGCCCAGGTGCAGCCGCGCGTACTCCACGAACCCCTCGCTCACGCGGCTGGGCGTGCGCCCGGCATGGCGCACCAACGAGAAGTCACGCGCCAGCACGGCGCCATCCACCTCCACGGCGGCCAGGCGGCCCTCGGCCACGTCACGCTCCACGGCCAGGCGCGAGATCACGGTGATGCCAAGTCCATCCAGCACCGCGGCGCGCACCGACTGCTGCAGGCCCAGCTCGAGCGTGACGTCCAGGTCACGCATGCGGATGCCCGCCGAGCGCAGCGCGGCCTCCAGCACCGCCCGCACCCCCGACCCGCGCTGCTGCAGGATGAGCGGCTGCGACGCCAGGTCGGCCAGGGCGATGCGCCCGGCCGATGCCAGCGGGTGGTCGGGCGGGCAGATGACGACCAGCTCATCGCGCACGAAGGGCTCGAACACCAGCCCGCGGTGCGGTCGCGCGGCGCCCACCACGCCCAGCTCGATCTCATCGTCCAGCACGCGGTCGCACACCGCCTGGGTGTCCTGCACCACCAGCGACACCTCCACCTCCGGGTTCTCGCGCTTGAACCCGCCCAGCAGATGCGGCAGCAGCAGTTCGCCGGGACCCGTGGACGACCCCAGCAGCAGTGGCCCCGACAGGTGGTCGGCAAGGCCCGCCACCTCGCGCAGCATCTCGTCCTCCAGCGCCAGCATGCGCCGCGCGTGGGCGTCCACCACACGGCCGGCGTCTGTGAGTGTCACGCGCCGTCCGCTGCGGTCCAGCAGTCGCTCACCGATACGGTCCTCCAGCGCGCGCACCTGGAATGACACCGCGGGCTGCGAGATGCCCAGCTCCTCCGCCGCGTGGGAGAAGGAGCCCTTGTCCACCACCGTCCGGAGGGTGAGCAACTGCCGCAGGTCCATAAGCACACCTTATCCCAGGGGTGCGATGCACCCGGGACGGGCTACCGCTTGTCGGACGTCACGTGGTGGTGCCCCTCGGGGCACCAGTACACCAGGCCCTCGCCGGACTGGTGGCGCCCCACGCACAGGGCGTCGGCGCGGTGGGTGGAGCAGCTGCGGCGCACGCGCGAGAGCACGCCACCGGGGCGCACGTGCAGGTATCCGGGCGGGAGGATGTCGGGACCCGACAACACCGTCACCTTGGCCGTGCTCAACTTCCGTCCCCCTGGTCGCGTGCCTGCGTGTCACGGGTTTCGCCGATAGGGGGCACGTCCCTGCCGGCGCGCAGGGCGCTCCACAGCGCATCCGATGCCACCACGGGGTCGCCCGTGGCCACCGCGGCGCGCAGGTGGTCGATACTGGTGGCCAGCGCCCCCGGGTCCAGCGACGGGCGGGTGGCGCGCCGGATGCCGCCGTAGCGGGTGGGGCGCACCTCCTCGTCCAGGTTGAACAGCTCCTCGTGCAGCTTCTCGCCCGGCCGCACGCCGCTGATCTCCACCTGGATGTCCTTGCCGGGCTCCATGCCCGACAGGCGGATCATGTTGTGCGCCAGGTCCATGATGCGCACGGGCTCGCCCATGTCCAGCACGAACACGTCGCCACCCTCGGCGATGCCCGTGGCCTCGATGACCAACTGCACGGCCTCGGGGATGGTCATGAAGTAGCGGGTCATGTCGGGGTGGGTCACGGTGACCGGCCCGCCCGCCGCGATCTGCCGCCGGAAGATGGGCAGCACCGAACCCGATGAGCCCAGCACGTTGCCGAACCGCACGGCGGCAAAGCGCGTGGCGGCATCGTGGCCGTGCATCTCGACGATGCGCTCGGCCAGCGCCTTGGTGCCGCCCATCACGGTCTTGGGCTCCACGGCCTTGTCGGTGGAGATAAGGCACACCCGCTCCACCCGGTGGCGCACCGCCAGGTCGGCGAGGGTGGCCGTGGCCAGGGCGTTGTTGGCGATGGCCTGGATGGGGTTGATCTCCATCATGGGCACGTGCTTGTAGGCCGCCGCGTGGAACACGATCTCCGGGCGGTGCGCCCCGAACACCTGCTCCATCAGGTCGGCGTCGCGGCAGTCGGCCACCACCGGGGTGGGCGCGTGGCCCCGGTCGCGCAGCTCGAGGTCGATCTCGAAGAGGTTGTTCTCGGCGTGGTCCACGATGACCAGGCTGCTGGGGCCCACCGCCGCCACCTGGCGGCACAGCTCCGACCCGATGGACCCCCCGGCGCCGGTCACCAGCACCCGCCGGCCGTTGAGGTAGCGCGCCACACGCGCCATGTCGATCTCCACCGGCGCGCGGCCCAGCACGTCCTCCACCTGCACCTCGCGCAGCTTCTGCACCGACACCTCGCCGTTCATCAGCTCCGGCAGGCCCGGCAGAGTGGTCACGCGCACGCCCGCCTGGCGGCAGCGCTCCACGATGTCGCGGCGCACGTCACCCGGCGCCGAGGGCATGGCGATGATCACCTCGCGCGCACGGGTCTCGCGCAGGATGCGCGTGAGGTCGTCTCGGGTGCCCAGCACCTTCACGCCGCCGACGCGCACGCCCCTCTTGCGCGGGTCGTCGTCGATGAGCCCCACCGGTGTATAGGCCAGCGCGGCGTTGGCGCGCATGTCGCGCAGCAGCGAGTTGGCGGCATTGCCCGCCCCGCACACGATCACCGGCTTGCCGTTGCCCACCCCGGCACCCCGGCTGGAGCGCTCCATCACCGATCGCACCACGAACCTGACGCCGCCGATGAGCACCACGGTGAACAGGAAGTCCAGCGCGAACACGCCGCGGGGCACGGCCGGGTAGCCGTCCGGGCTCCACAGGGTGAGCGCCAGGGTGACCAGCCCGCTGGCCACCAGGCAGGCCAGCACGATCTGCTCCAGGTCCTGGATGCCCGTGAACCGCCACCAGCGGGTGTACAGCCGGAAGGCGATGAAGGTGATGATCTTGATGCCCACCACCACGCCCAGCGTGATGAGGAACAGGCGCTCGTAGCGACCGGGCGGGTCGCCGTCGAACCGCACCACGAACGCCAGCCACCAGGCCAGCGACACCAGTGCGAGGTCCACCCCCACCTGGCCCACGCGGTGCAGGTGCCCCCGCCACGCGATGCGTCCCATGCGCGCGCTCATCGGCCACCCATCCTATTCCCCCGGCGGAAGAGCCCTGCACGGCGCGTTTCAGCAGCCCCCAGGATGAGGTCCACCAGCACGTCGGGGTCGCGCATGGGCGGGGCCGCGGTGCGCTCGCGCTTGGCCAGGATGATGTCGGAGGGGTCCACCAGGCGGTGCAGGCGCCCGTCGCGGATGAGCGCCGCGTCCACCGCGCCCAGGCGCCCGGCGAACGGGCTCCACGCGGGCACGCCCAGCGCCACGGCCTCGCGGTTCATGGTGCCGCCGGCGCTCACCACCAGGTCCGACGCCGCGATGAGGCCCGGCCCGTCCACCGGGCGGTCGGGCACGATCATCCCGCGGCCGCGCAGCGCCTGGCGCTGGGCGTCGATGCGCGGAAGGGCCACCACCTGCACCTGGTCGGCCCGCGCCTCAAGGTGGTCCACCACCTGCGCGAAGAGATCGGTGGACGCGCCCCGGTGGTACAGGGTCACCTCCGGCGGCGGGCGCAGCACCACGATCACCTTCGACGCGTCCAGGCCCAGCTCGGCGGCCACGCCGGGATCGGGCGGGTCGTCGGCCAGGTAGTACTCCTCCTTGAGCCCCGGGTACCGGATGAGCGTGGGGGGCCGGATGCCGTAGCGCGACAGCGCCTCGGCGGGGATCGCGTCGGGCACCAGCACCCGCGATGCCAGGCGGCCGTTGGAGTGGTGCATGGCGGCGGCGAACTCGTAGTCGAACATGGTCACCTGCGGGATGCCGTGCAGGCGGGCCACCAGCGGCTGGTCGGTGCTGCCGTGGGCCACGGCCACGTCGAAGTGCTCGTGCCGGGCCATGCGGTGGAGCTGCCACGACCGCGACCCCATGGCGCGGGCCTTGCCCGCAAGGCCGCCGCCGCCATGGGCGCCCATCACCCGGTGCGGGATGCCGTACTTGTCGAGCAGGCCGATGGTCTGGGCGAAGTCACGCGAGGTGACCACCACCTCATGCCCGCGCTCCTGCATGCGCCGGATGAGCGGCCGGAAGATGAGCACGTGCGGTGAGTTGGTGCAGTCGACCCAGACCCGCATGGGCCCCCTTGGGTGGTTCTACAGGCGCTCGACGGCGCGGCCCACGGCCGCCACCACCTCATCCACCTGCTCGCGGGTGAGGTTGGGGTGCATGGGCAGTGCCAGGCCGGTGTCGGCCCACTGCTCGGCCACGGGCAGGTCGCCCTTGGAATAGCCCAGGTCCTTGAACACCGGCTGAAGGTGCATGGGCGTGCCGTAATACACCACCGCGCCCACGCCCTCCTCCACCAGCAGCTCGCGCAGGCGGTCGCGCTGGGGGTGGCGCACCACGTACAGGTGGTAGATGTGGCGCACGCCGTCGCGCTCCTCGGGCAGCGTGACGTGCTGCCCCAGGCCGGCCTCGCGGTACCAGTCAGCCACCTGCCGGCGGCGGTCGTTCCAGTCGTCCACGTGCGGCAGGAAGATGTTCACGGCCGCGGCCTGGATCTCGTCGAGGCGCGAGTTGTAGCCCACCTCGAGGAACGTCTGCTTGTCGTCCGACCCGTGGAAGCGCAGGCGGCGCACCTCGCGCTCCAGGTCGGAGTCGCGGCACACCACCATGCCGCCATCGCCGATGCCCGGGAAGTTCTTGGTGGGGAAGAACGAGATGGTGGCGATGTCGCCCATGGTGCCCACCTCCCACTCGCCGTCGGCCGACCCGAACGCCTGCGCGGCGTCCTCGATGACCGACATGCCGTTCTCGGCCGCGGTGGTGAGGATGGGGGTCATGTCGGCGGCGTGGCCGAAGATGTGCACGGGGATGACCGCCTTGGTGCGGTCGGTCACCTTCTCCTCGATCAGGTCGGGGTCCAGGCACGCGCCCACCGGCTCCACGTCCACGAACACCGGCGTGGCGCCGTGGCGCGCGATGGCCTCGGCCGTGGCGTAGAAGGTGTACGGCGTGGTGATGACCTCATCACCGGGACCCACGCCCAGCGCCTGCAGCGCGATCACCAGCGCGTCGGTGCCGTTGGCCACGCCCACCGCCGGGCGGTTCTGCAACCGGGCGGTGACGGCCTCCTCGATGGCGCGCACGCGCGGCCCCAGGATGAAGGTGCCGGTGTCGAGGATGTCGGAGATGGCGGCGTCGAGTTCCGCGCGGAGCGGCCCGTACTGCGCCCTGATGTCCATGAGCGGGATGTTCACGGCGCGCGACGTTACCAACGCGGGCGGGCGCCCGAGCCCGCGCCGGCGTCACCGGGGACGTCGGTCACCTGCGGCGGGGCGGCGGGGATGCGCACCGCCACGATGGTGCCGAAGCCCTCGCGCGACGTGATGGAGGCCGATCCGCCCATGCGCTCGGCGATGTGCTTCACGATGGACAGCCCCAGGCCCGTGCCACCGAGGCGGCGCGATCGCGACGGGTCGGCGCGGTAGAAGCGCTCGAACACGTGGGGCACGTCCTTCTCGGGGATGCCCAGGCCGTCGTCCTGCACCTCCACCTCCACGTCACTGCCCGCGCGCCGCACCCGCAGCGTGGCCATGGCCCCGGGCCCGGCATAGCGCACCGCGTTCTCGGCCAGGTTGCGCACCACGGTGTGCGCCATGCGATCGGTGAGGGTGGTCCACATGCCGTCGGCCGCCTCCACCTGCAGGCGCACCGACTGCTCGGCCGCCTCGCCCTCCAGCTCATCGGCCACCACGTGGGCAATGGCGCCCATGTCGCTGCGCTCACCCGACGGCGCCCCCTGCGCGGCCTCCAGCTCCGACAGGAACAGGATGTCGTCCACGAGGGCCTCGAGGCGCTCGGTCTCGAACCGCGAGCGGCTCACGAAGTCGGCGCGCATGTCGGGCGGCAGGTCCGGGTCCTCCAGGGCCTCCAGCATGCCGCGCAGCCCGGTGAGCGGGGTGCGCAGCTCATGCGACACATTGGCCACGAACTGCGAGCGCAGGTCCTGGTAGGCCACGGCCTGCGTGGCGTCGGCCAGGGTGAGCACCGCGCCGGCCTCGCCCGCCACGCGGAACGGCGCCACCAGCGCCCGGAACGTGCGGCGGCCCTCCACGAACAGCTTCAGCTCGAACTCGGCGTCGCGCCCGGTGTCCAGCGCCTCGCGCACGCGCGCGGCCAGCATGTGGTCGCCGAAGGCCTCCAGCACCCCCACGCCAGTCCGCAGGAACGGGAAGGCCTCGAGGGCGGCCGGGTTCACCCGCGCCACCTCGCCGCCGGGCCCCACCAGCACGGCCGTCACCGGCAGGGCATCGAACGCCGCGCCCAGGCGATCGGGCGCAGCCGGCACGGGCGCGGGCTGGGGCACCTCCTCGGGCGCCTCGGCCGTGCGCGCCCGCCGCAGCGCCGCCAGGGCCAGCACCGCGATCACCAGCGCGAGCACGGCGATTACCCACGCCAGGGTTGTCATGCGGCTAGTCGGGGATGGCGTCGATCTCGGCGTGGAGGGCCTTCATCTCGGACACGAGGCGGTCCACCTCGCCGTCCAGCCCCTCCATGCCCTGGTGCTGGCGATACACCACGTGGCCAAGCTCCTCGGCGGATGCGTTGAGCTTGCGCTGCAACATGAGCTTCTCGCCCATGTCGCGCGCGTCGCGGGCGCCCTTCTGGGCGGCGTCCGCGGTCTTGGTGGCCAGTTCCTTCGCCTTGTCGGTGACGCCCATGTCCGGCTCCTCGGTCAGTCCCGATCCGCGCGCCAGGTGCCGAATGCGATGAACGTGGCCACGATCGAGACGATCAGCGACACGATGATGCCCCATGACTGGTCGCGGATGTCCATGAGGGCCACGATGGTGTAGATGAGCGTGATCGAGGTGAGGTACGCCGACACGCCGGATCCCGGCAGGCGGGGCACCTCGTAGTCGAACGCATCGGCCAGCGCGATGAGCCCGGCGATGAGCGCTGCGAGGAATGGCAGCCACACCGAATCGGCATCCCAGGCCCGGGCACCGCCGGCACCCCACTCGAAGAACAGGCTGATGATGAAGACGCCGTTCAGGATGGCCACGGCCAGCAGGCGCTCGCGGCGCTCGAGTGACTTGAGGTAGTTCACGGACGTGCCTTTCTAGCCGCGTCGGTCGATGATCCAGGCCATCGCGGAGAACACCACCGCGGCGGCCGACAGGCCAAGGGCGGTCCACGCCCCGTACATGAGGCCGTCCCCCGCGATGAGGAACAGGGCCGTGTAGAAGAGCCCGATGGGCATGAGGAAGGTGCTGACGGCCGGTATGGGAAGCGACCGGAAGGCATCCACGCTGATGGCGTCGAGCAGGAGCAGCCCCGCCGCCACGGCCACGATCACCAGCGGCAGCCACGACGAGTCGATCATGTTGGCGCCCGTCAGGTTGCCATCGGCCCCCGTGGAGAACCACGGCAGGAACAGGGCACCGCACCACAGGCCGCCCATTACGGCGGCGAGGATCTCCGTGCGCTCAAGGGCTCCGAACCGGGACACGAGGTCGAGTCTACGTGCGGCTCCGGCGGGCGCGGCGCGGTGTTACCGCGGCTCGTCCCGGTACACCGACACCGTCAGCACCAGTCCCACCACCGAAAACAGCAGCGCCAGCCACACGCCGAACGCGATGCCGTCGATGGCGAACAGGAACACCAGCACGTAGAAGACCAGCAGCGACATGAGGTACGTGGCCACCGCGATGGGGTTCACGCGGCGGAACGGGATCTCCATGCCCAGGGCGTCGGCGGCCATGATGCCGCCGGCCACCAGCGCGATCAGGAACACCAGGGGCCACGAGCCCAGGTCGGCGCCGGAGCCCGAGATGGGCCCGAATGTCTGCCACTTGAGGAACAGGGAGATGATGAACAGCAGCATGGCCACCGCCGCTCCCAGCTCCTTCTGCTCCCGCGCGATCCCCTGAAGGCCCACCGTTGCTCCTTGTGCGGATTCGGACGGGTGGCCTTTCGACGCACCGGGGCGCCGTCCCTTCCTAGGGAATCGTGAAGGGCGCGTAGTGCCCGGGCACCACCACGGCGGGGGCGCGGTCGCGGATCATGCGCCAGGCGCCCAGGTGCTGGTCGCGGTTCTCCAGCCCATCGGGGGCCGCCATCCCCTGGAACCACGCGGGGTCGGGGCCCAGGGTGTCGCCCGCCACGATCACCCGGGCGTCATCGCACTCGGCCTGAACGGCCACGTGGCCGGGGGCGTGGCCCGGCGTGTGGAACCACGTGAGCCCGGGACGGATCTCGCCCTCGGCGCCCTCCATCACCACCACGGCGGCATCGTCCAGGATGCCCCGCTGCCGACGCGCCCAGGGGGTGTTCAGCTCATCACGGTGCACCCATACCTGCTCCACGCCGGGGAGCTGCGGCAGGGCGCTCAGGTGGTCGGAGTGCAGGTGGGTCATCACCACGGTGCGGATGCTGGCCGGATCCACGCCCGCGGCCCGCAGGGCACCGTCCAGCATGTCGCCCTGGGTCTGGTAGCCGGGGTCCACGATGATCGGCTCGGGACCCTCCAGCAGCACCGTGTTGGGCCAGGCGATCATGCCGGGCACCGCGCCCTCCAGCCTGCGGTAGGCGGCGAAGGTGCCCTGGGTGCTGGCCGCGCGACTCTCCACCACCTCGTCGCCCAGCAGGCCGAAGATGATGCGGTGCGCCGGCACCAGCACGCGCCAGCGCCAGGGGCCGCCCGCCATGGCCTAGGAGCCCCCGCGGGTCGGGGCGCGCTCCTCGGGGCGGGCGTAGCAGGGCGCCTCGAGGAAGGGGCTCACCGGATCGGGCGA
>JADHKZ010000034.1 GCA_016780995.1 Thermoleophilia bacterium
GCCCGGGGTGTCGGACGTGATGATGGGACGCCCCGCCGCCATCGCCTGGAACACCTTGTTGGGCACCACCCGCTGCGCCTTGGCGCTGCGGCCGAAGATGCCCAGCACGATCCCCGCCGCCGCCATCTCATCGCGCAGGTGGTCGTATTCCACCCACGGCACGTGGGTGAGGTGGTGCGGCGGATCCCGCCGCACCTGCTCGGCCAGCCAGCCGTCCAGCTGGCCCTCGCCCACCAGGCGGATGGGGGGCGTGCCGGGGATGCGCGCGGCCTCCACGATCACGTCCAGGCCGTGCATGGGCGAGAGCTTGCCGTACCACAGGGCATGGCACGGGCCGTCCGGCACAGGGGACGGCGGGAATGCCCCCGGCTCGGCGCCCACCGGCGCCACCACGATGCGCTCGCGGGCCACGCGGAAGCGGCGCACCATGAACTCGGCGTTGGCCGCGGTGTCGGCCAGCACGATGTCGGCGGCCATCAGCGCCGCGCGGTCGGCTCCGGCCAGCACCCGGCGACCCAGGCCGCCCGCCCGGCCGCGATCGTCGCCCAGGGTGTCCACGAGGGAGATCATCATGTCCACCACCAGGCGGGCGCGGCGGGCGCGCGCCAGGGCCCATGCCGGCACCGCGTCGGGCTGGGCGGGGTAGCCGGCCACCACGGCGTCCACGGGCCCACGGTCGCGGGCCTCGTCCATCACCAGCGATCCCCACGCGCCCGCATACGACGCCCCGGCGCGCGCCAGGCGACCCGGGGCCAGGAAGCCCCCGGCCTTGTGGCGGGTGCGCTCCCACACCGGGCGGTGGCGCTCGTGTACCCGCACGCCGTGGGCCCGCAGGCCCTCCACCAGCACCCGCGTGCGCGGGTAGTCGCGCTCGTAGGTGCCCACCCACTCCACGTGAAGCGGGCGGCTCACTCCTCGATGACGCGCTCGATGCGCGACGCGGCCTCGTCCTCCTCCGACCGCAGGCGACCCCGCTGTATGAGCTCGCTCACCAGCCCGATGGTGAACAGCTGGATGCCCACCACGATCAGCAGCACGCCCAGGATGAGCAGGGGGCGGTCGCCGATGGCCTGGCCAAGGATCTTGGCGATGGTGAGGTACAGCGAGATGGCGAAGCCCGCCACGAACAGCAGCAGGCCCATGCCGCCGAAGAAGTGCATGGGACGGTGGCGGTACCGCCCCACGAACGAGATGGTGATCAGGTCGAGCAGCCCGCGCAGGTAGCGCTCGAAGCCATACTTGGATCGCCCGTGGCGCCGCGACCGGTGGTTGACCGGCACCTCGGCCACGCGGAAGCCCTCCGACGCCGCGATCACCGGGATGAACCGGTACATCTCGCCGGGGATCGCCAGCGCGCGCACCACGTCGGCCCGGTAGGCCTTGAACCCGCAGTTGAGGTCGTGCAGCTCCACGCCCGACACCCGGCGCGCCACGCCGTTGAACACCCGCGATGGCATGGTCTTGTTCCAGGGGTCGTTGCGCTTCTGCTTCCAGCCCGACACCAGGTCGGCGCCCTCGTCCAGCGCGGCCAGGAGCCGCGGGATCTCGGCGGGGTCGTCCTGCAGGTCGGCGTCGATGGTGATGACCACGTCGCCGCGCGCCTCGCGGAAGCCCGCGGTGAGCGCCGCACCCTTGCCGAAGTTGCTGCGAAGCCGCACCACCCGGATGGGATCGTGGTCGCGCGCGAGGTCGGCCAGAACCCGGTCACCGCCATCCCGCGAGCCGTCGTCCACGAAGATCACCTCGAACGGCGCGCCCACCCGCTGCATCACGGGCAGCAGCTCGTCGGCCAGTTCCTGCAGCGAATCGCGCTCGTCGAACACCGGCACCACCACCGACAGCATGCGGTGACCGCCCATCAGGAGCTCCCCCCGCCCACGGCGGTGCCGCCGCCTTCGCGGTCGTGGTCACGGTCGCGCCGCATGATCCCGCGCCGGGTGAGGGGCCTCTGGCCACGCCGGGCCAGGCGCTCGTCCTCGGTGGGCACGGGGCGGTAGGGGCCAGCCGCGATGAGACCGCGGCGCACCCGCGACAGCACGAGGGATCCCAGGCTCCAGGCGGTCACCAGAATGGCGGCCGCCAGCACCGGGCCCACCACGCCGCGCGCGCCCGACACCGTGGTCTCCACCAGGTACCAGGCGGAATACGGGATACCGCGGTCGATGCGGCCGGATGCCCACCACACCAGCAGCACCGCCGGGACGGCGGCAACCAGCGCCAGCCCCACCACCTGCCACGGGCGACGGGCACGGGTGGCGATGAGCGCGGCGTGCGCCGCGGGCAGTGCGATGAGCAGGGCGAACGGACTGACGATCCACAGCAGCAGGCACAGCGCGCCGAGCGCGATGACCCCGGTGGCCGCGCGCGAGGCCACCTCCGCATCACGACGAACGGCACGGGCGCGCACCACCAGCCAGGCGAGCACCCCGGCGCCCGCCGACAGCACGATGGCCACGGTGGCCGCCAGGTCGAACGGAACCGACTCGGCGAGCGGCGGCCAGCCACCCGCGGGGCTGGCGATCATGCCGGCGATGGCCAGCAGGTGGCCCACCAGGAGGGCCACCACCACGGGCAGCAGGCGCCACAGCAGCGCGGCCACGAACGGCACGAGGCGCACCCCCGCGCGCCGCAGGCGCACCGCCAGGTCGATGGCCGCCACCAGCAACGGCAGGGCCAGCAGGAGGATCACCACGCGGCTCATCACCGGGCGCAGCTCCCGGCCGTTCACCACCAGGCCGATGGTGGGCGCCGGCAGGGCGTCGGAGCGATCCAGGGATGAGATGAGGGTCTCGGCGGTGCGTCCGGAATCACCCAGGGCGTCTTCCGTCGGCAGGCCGCCGCCCGCCAGCGGGCCCTCGGGGCGCGATGCCAGGGACACCGAGGGGACACCCAGGGCCACATACGCCGCCTGGTCACCCGAGGTCTGCGGCACGGCCATCTCGGCGATCTGCGAGAAGGGCCCGGGTGCCCCGGCCAGCGCGGCATCCGCACGCGTGGCGGCCTGCTGCGCGGCGGCCAGCATGGGGATGGAGCGGTGGGCATCCTGGCCGTCGTCCCACACATGGAGTCCACCGGGCACCCCCGCGGGGTCGTCCAATGACACCGCGGCGGCCAACGGCGCACCCGAGAAGCGGCTCACGAACCACCGTGCGCCGGCGTTGCCCATGGTGGACGCCCCGGTGGAGACGATGAGCACGGGGCGATTGCGGGCCACCGTGCCCAGCGACCGGGCCAGCTGCACCAGCACGGCCGACCCGCTCTCGCCGCCGCGCACGCCGGGGGGCGTGTCGCGCGGCGCCGAGATGACCAGGGCGCCGCGGTTGCCCTGCCCCTCGCGGGCGGGCAGGGCCACGTACACGTTCTCGGTCACCACGCGACCCGCCGGGGCCGTCACCGAGAAGCGCTGGCGCACCACGCGCGTGGCCCCGGGCACGGCGGCCAGCTGCTCGGCCATCCAGCCCGCCGACGCGGCGTCGCCGGGCGTGCCCGGCACGCGCTCCGGCGCCACGGTGGCCAGGTCCACGGCGATCACCCGGGCGGCCGTGGCGTCGAACGCCGGCGGCAGCGGGGGTTCCGGCGTCCCGCCGGGGGATTCCAGGGTCAACAGGGCCACCAGCAGCGCGAGCGCCGCAACGAGCCATGAGAGCCGGTAGAGGCGCCCGTTCAGCATGTGCGGGGCAGTATCGCACCGGTCCGGCGGGCGGGGCGAAATGCGGGATTACAGTATGTGCATGGACGGCCGCCCGCTCATCCTGATGTCCAACCGCGGACCCGTGGGCTTCGTGGCCGATGAGGACGGGGGGCTACGGGCCCAGCGGTCGGGTGGTGGGCTGGTCACCGCGCTCACCGGGCTCATCGACATCGTGCCCGCCGTCTGGATATCCGCCGCCATCGAGAACGGCGACTTCCAGGTGGCCCACGAGGCCGACGGCGACTTCCCCATCGAGGGGGCCGGGGTATCCACGCGCGGCCGCTTCGTGGTGATGGACGCCGAGGTGTACGACCGCTACTACAACGTGGTCTCCAACCCGATGCTGTGGTTCATCCAGCACTACCTCTGGGACCTGTCCAACGTGCCGGACATCCGCGAGCAGGAGCTGGCCGCGTGGGACGACGGCTACCTCGTGGCCAACGAGCTCTTCGCCGATGCCGTGGTGGAGGAGCTCGGCACCAACCCGGACGCGGTGGTGATGCTGCACGACTACCACCTGTACACCGCGCCGGCGTCCATCCGCGCCCGGGCGCCCGAGGCCTTCCTGCACTTCTTCGTGCACATCCCCTGGCCGCAGCCCGACTACTGGCGCGTGCTCCCCCCGCACGTCCGCAACGCCATCGTGCAGGGCCTCCTGGCGTGCGACATCGTGGCCTTCCACACCCCCCGCTACGCGCGCAACTTCCTGCTCTCCTGCGAGGACCTGCTGGGGCTCGAGGTGGACTATGGGGCGCTCACGGTCACCGTGGACGGACGCACGGTGGCGGTGCGGCACTACCCCATCTCCATCGACGCCGACGGCTTCACCGCGATGGCGGCGGGGCCCGAGGTGCGCGCCGAGGAGTCCACGTTCCTCCGGCGCCGACGGCGGCACCTGGTGGTGCGGGTGGACCGCACCGACCTGTCGAAGAACATCCTGCGCGGGTTCACGGCGTTCGACGTGTTCCTCGACCGCCATCCGGAGTTCCGCGAGGACATCACGTTCTTCGCCATGCTGCAGCCGTCGCGGCTCGACGTGCCCGAGTACGTGGAGTACGTGGAGCGCATCACCGCGCTGGTGAGCATGATCAACACGAAGCACGGGAACACCGACTGGATGCCCATCGAGCTCAGGTTTGAGAGCAACCTGCCGCTGGCCATCACGGCCTACAAGCACTTCGACGTGATGATCGTCAACTCGATATTCGACGGGATGAACCTGGTGGCCAAGGAATCGATGCTGGTGAACGAGCGCGACGGCGTGCTGATCCTGTCCGAGAACGTGGGGGCCTACGAGGAGATCGGCGCATATGCCCTGGGCGTGAACCCGTTCGACGTGGAGGCGCAGGCGGAGGCCCTGCACCAGGCGCTCACCATGCCCTACGCCGAGCGGCGTGCGCGTGGCGACGCCATCCGGCAGGTCATCAACGAGAATGACATCGCCAAGTGGCTGCAGGCGCAGGTGATGGACATCGAGGAACTGCGCGGGCGTGCCGTGCTGCCGCCGGATGCCGCATGAGCACCGACGTGCGCGTGGCGGTGGTCACGGTGTCGGGGCGCGCGGCCACGGGCGAGCGCGAGGACGTCACCGGGCCCGCGCTGGCGGGCGCGGTGCGGTCGACGGGCCTCGACGTGGGTGAGCAACGGGTGGCCCCCGACGACCGCGCGGTACTGGCCGGGCTCATCCACGAGCTGGCGGGCACGCACGACCTGGTGCTGCTGGCGGGCGGGGTGGGCATCGGCCCCCACGACCTCACGCCGGATGCGGTGGAGGCGTGCTGCGAGCGGATGATCCCGGGCGTGGGCGAGGTGGTGCGCGCCGCCTCGCGCGACGACATCCCGGGGGCATCGCTCTGGCGTGCGTGCGCGGGCACGCGCGGCGCGGCGGTGGTGGTGGCCATGCCGGGATCCCCGGGTGCCGCGGAGGACGCCTGGGAGGCCATGTCGTCGTTCATCGCGCTGGCCGTGGAGCAGGCGCGCGGCGCGGGCGGGGCGCGGTAGGGCCACGGTAGGGGCGGAACCCCGCATGCCGCATGGCGACACGGGCCTCCGCTAGCCTCGTCGCCGCCCGTCCCGCCGACCCCTGGGAGCAGAGCACATGCAACCGAGGACCATCACCAGGATCGCCGCGTGCGCCGGTGGCGCCCTTGCCGCATGCGCGGTGGCCACCGGATCGGCCTCGGCAGCGGTGAGCATCGGCGGCTGGGGCACCATCAGCGCCGACATGGGTGGCGGCGCGCTGGTGTGGGCCGATGCCCAGGCCGCCAAGACCAAGACCTTCACCTACTGGCGCGCCGATGCCGAGCGCATGCGGGTGTCGGGCAACCGCCTGAGGTCGCGCGACGAGCCGGTGGCCGTGCGCACCAGCGCCGGCCCGCTCACCGGCACCGACATCCGGGCCACCGGCACCGCGCGGGGCTTCGTGCTCACCGCCTCCGGCGCGGCGTTCGCCGGGCCGGTCACCTGGTGCTGCACCACCGAGGGGCTGGAGGTGGTGGTGTCCAGCGACAGCGATGGCGCGGCGCCCCACCCATATGCCGCGGGAATGGACGGCGCCCGCGTGCGGTGGATCGCCGGCGGCCCGGGCGGGGCCGTGCTGGGATCGGCCGATCCGGTGGAGAACGCCGAGCGCGGGACGTCGGCGGCCATCCCCGGCAGGCCGGGACCCGGCCTGGCATCGGTGGCGGCGGGCATCGCGGCATGGGGTGACGTGGGAGGGTCCATCGTGCGCTGGGGCGTGCCGTCGGATGCGGGCGTCAGCGACATCCGCCAGGCGTCCCAGGGTGGCCGCGTGGTGCAGGTTCGGGCCGTGCCCGGTTTCATCGTGGCCGTTGTCAGGGCCCGCGGCTGGCGCGTCACGCGCACCGATGCCGCCACCGGTGCCGTGCGCGTGATCTGGCGCGGCTCCGCGCGTCCGAAGGTGGCGGCCGGTGGCCGCGCCGTGGCAATCGGAGCCGGCCGCGCGGTGCTCACCAGCCGCGGGGGCGCGGCACGCAAGGTGGCGAATGCCCGCGGACCCATCGCGGCCGTGGCCACCGACGGCTCGCGCGTGGCCGTGTTCGAGCGGGTCTCGCGCAAGGCCAAGGTGAAGGCACGAACCAGGACGGTGCGCACCACCGCCGTCCGTATCGCCGGGAGGGTGCGATGAGGATCATCCGGGTAATCGCCGCGGCGCTGGCCATCGGCGCCGGCGCCCTGGCCGCGCAGGCCAACGGGGCCATCCTGGCGCTGCAGGACGACCAGCTGCAGAACCTGTCGGGGGCGCCCCTGGACCAGCGCCTCGACATCCTCAAGGCCAGCGGCACCAAGGTGACCCGCCTCGACGTGATCTGGCGCTGGGTGGCCCCCACCCGTCCGGCGGACGCCACGAATCCGGACGACCCGGCCTACGACTGGTCGCGCTACGACCAGATGGTCACGGGCCTCATCGCGCGCGACATCACGCCGATGTTCACCTACTACTGGACGCCCGAGTGGGCATCGCGCACCGGCAAGCCCAACGCCGCGCCGCGCGTGGCCGATGCCGCGTCCTTCGCCGCGGCGATCGCGCGTCGCTACAACGGCACCCACCCCGACGGCAAGGGCGGCACGCTGCCGTTCGTCAAGCGCATCGAGATCTGGAACGAGCCCAACATCGGCACGTTCTGGTTCCCGCAGTGCCGCAGGCAGGGCGGTCGGTACGTCATGGAGTCGGCACGCCAGTACTCGGCCCTGGTGGCCGCGGCGTACCCGCTGGTCAAGGCGGCCAGCCCGAACTCCATCGTGGTGGGCGGGGTCACCGGCCCCGTGGGCGGCTCGGTGTGCCAGCAGGCCAACTCGTCGGTGGGCACCATCACCTTCGCCCAGGAGATGATCCGCCAGCGCGTGCCCATCGATGCTTGGAGCATGCACCTGTACCCCATCGGGTCCCCGCTCAAGGCGTACTTCGTGCCGTCATGGAAGACGATCCCGCAGATCAGCAGGCTGGTGGATAGGCTGAAGCCCGGTGCGCCCATCTACGTCACGGAGACCGGCTATCACACGTCGTACAACCGCTACCACCGCTACTTCGTGAGCGAGGCCCAGCAGGCCGCATGGCTCACCGAGACCGCCCGGGCGGCCAACCGCTACCCGCGGGTGGAGCTGGCGGTGTGGTTCAACCTCCAGGACAACCCGCACTGGACCGGCGGGCTCTTCCGACGCAACATGACGCCCAAGCCGGCGTGGTCGCGATTCCAGCAGCAGGTGGCCGGCGCACCGCGCCCAGCCACATGGGCGCCATGACCGACGCCGCGCGGGGCGACGAGAAGCTCGAGGACGTACGGGCGTACTACGACCGCATCGCGCCGCGGCTGCGTGCCGTGGAGCAGGAGAACTGGCACCTGCAGAGCCGCATGTCGTGCGTGCTGGCCACCATCGACGGCTACGGACCCGGCCCGGGCGGACGCGTGCTCGACGTGGGCTGCGGCGGGGGCTTCCTGCTGGAGGCCCTGGCCGGGCGCGGGTACACCGGCATCGGGATCGACCTGTCGCCCGAGTCGGTGGAGATCGCCCGGCAGCGCCTCGCCGACATCGGCGCGGCCGACCGGCTGGACGCCCAGGTAGGAAGCGCCTACGAGCCCCCGGCCGGTCCGTTCGACCTGGTGTGCCTCACCGACGTGCTGGAGCACCTGGAGGACCCGCGGGGCTGCCTGCGCGCACTGCGCGACCAGATGGCGCCCGGCGGCCTGCTGGTCATCTCCACGCCCAACCGGCGCAGCCTCCCCGGCGCCCGGCGCTGGCTGGCCGAGAAGGGCGTGCCTGGCATCCACCTCAGCCTCGCGCCCATCGACAACTGGCAGAGCTGGGTGGACCTGGAGTCGCACGCGGCGGCGGCCGGCATGGTGCCGGTGAGCAAGCGCGGCATCTTCTTCCGTCCCGGCGGCAAGGTGGGATCGCAGATCGGGCGCGTGTACCGCTACGGCGCCGTGCGTGACCTGGAGCGCAAGGCGTCGGGCACGCCGCTGGGGCGGTTCGGCTTCTACATCGTCCTGGGCTTCCGGCCCCTCCCCTGATGCCCGCGAAGGGCCGTCGCGGCGTCATCGCGGGTGGCGTCATCGGCCTCGTGCTGGTGGCGTTCGGCGTGTTCGTGCTGCCCTTCGCGTTCACCACCCCGCCGCCCATCATCACGCGGTTCGTGGCCACGCGGGCGTTCAGCCCGGCGGCCGACCAGGGGCGTGCGCTGGCCACAGTGGCCGTGCGCCTGAGCGAGCCCAGCAACGTGGCCATCACGGTGAAGGACCCCGACACCGGCACCATCGTGGCCCGGCTTTCCGATGGCAACCGGGTGGTGCGCAGCCGCACGCTGGCCGTGCGCTGGGACGGGCGCGACCTGAACGGCCGCCAGGTGCCCGATGGCACCTACGCCATCGACCTCGATGCCCGGGCGGGCGAGAAGAAGTTCTCCAAGAGCCGTCGCGTGGTCGTGGACACCGCGCCGCCGCGGCCCCAGGTGACGGTGTCCACCACGGCCACCGGATGCACTGCCGTGGCCAGCGCGCCGGGCGAGCCCGCCACCATCGCCTTCTCGGCCCCCACCGCGGGCGTGCGGGCGCCGGTGCAGCAGGTGGGCGCGCGCGGGCAGGCCGAGTGGCGCTGGAACGGGCGCGACGGGCGTGGGCAGCTGGTGCCGCCGGGCCTGCAGTCCATCCGCGTGGTGGCGCGCGACGAGCGTGGCAACCAGTCCGACCGGGCGGTCACCTGCTGGGTGGGGCACCTGCAGGCACGCGCCGTGCCCGGGCAACCGTCCTCCGGCGACGCGGTGGGCGTGGTGCTGCCGGGGGGCGGCGACCCCGAGGTCGCGCTCACCCTGCGCCGGCGCGTGGGCACGCCCGGCGGGCCCGTGGGTCGGCAGGTGCTGGGCGGCGCCGTCGGGCAGCCGGTCACGGGGCCCGCCTCCACGGCGCGCATCACCATCCCCGCCGGCACCGACCCGGCCGACGTGTGGCTGCTGGCCGCGCGGGGCGATGACCGACAGGCCCTCATCGGCTTCCGGGAGGGTGACGGGTGAGCACCGAGGTGCTGCGCATCGCCGCGGCCATCGTGGCCGCCGTGGGCCTGGTGCTCATGCTCACCCCCACGGCGCTGGCGGCCTGGACGCGCCTGCCCGACCGCGGGCGGCGCATCACCGGCCTGGCCGTGCTGCTCATCGGCTGGGTGGTGATGGCCGGCACGCTGGTACCCGATGCGGTGTCGGACCGGCTGTCCACGCCTGTCGGCCTGGCGGCGGGCGTGGTGGGCGTGCTGGTGGCCCTGGCGCTGCTCATGCTGGTGGGGTGGCTGGTAGCCAGGAGGCCGTGGACATGGTTCCTGCTGCTGGGCCTGGCGCTGCCCGTGCGCGTGCCGATATCGGTGGGCGGGGAGGACGCCAACCTGCTGCTGCCGCTGTACGCGGTGATCGTGCTGGGCCTGGCGGTGCTGTGGTGGATGGAGCGGGCGGGCACGCGGGCGCGGCTGTGGCCCACCACCCCGCTCGACCTGCCGCTCATGCTGTTCGCGGGCTTCGTGCTGGTATCGGTGGCGTGGTCGTCCGACATCACCGAGGGGGCGGTGAAGGCCACCTTCTTCTGGATCCCCTTCGTGCTGCTCTACCTCACGGCCGTGGCCATCTGGCGGCAGGGCAGGGCGCTGCTCATGCTGGCCGTCACCACCGTGGCCATGTCGGTGCCCGTGGCGGTGCTGGCACTGGGCCAGTACGCCACGCAGGACATCCTGTGGAACCACCGGCTCATGCAGGCCAACGTCTACAGCCGGTTCTTCCGCGTCAACTCCATCTTCTACGACCCCAACATCCTGGGGCGCTACCTGGCGCTGGCGCTGCTCATCACGGTGGCGCTGGCGTGGCTGAAGCGCGACAGCAACACGGTGCTGGCGGCATGCGGCGTGGTGGCGGCCATCGATGCCGCCGCGCTGGTGGTCACGTTCTCGCGCTCCAGCGCGCTCATGCTGCTGACCGGCCTGCTCATCATGTCGCTGCGCATGTTCGGTTGGCGCAAGGCGCTGGCCACGGCGGCGGTGATCACGGTGGCGGGTAGCGCCGTGGCCATCGCCACGTCGGGGCAGGTGCGATCGGCGCTCACCTCCACCGAGAGGCTCGACAAGGTCAGCGAGGGCCGGTTCGGCCTGGTGGATGGCGGCGTGGACATCTTCCTCGAGCACCCGGTGGCGGGCGGGGGCCTGGGCTCGTTCGCCACCGACTACTCCAACCTGTTGTCCGAGAAGGAGCTGCGCAAGACGCGCGTGGTCATCTCGCACAACGCGCCGGTCACCATCCTCAGCGAGGAGGGGGCCATCGGGTTCGCGCTGTTCGTGTGGCTCAGCGTCATCGCGGCCATCGTCGGCATACGCGCCACCCGCGACCACGACGACGACGTGGGCGTGCCGGCGGCGGCCATGCTGGGCGCGCTCGCCGGCATCTTCGTGCACGCGCTGTTCTATTCGGCGCAGTTCGAGGACCCCTACACCTGGGTGCTGGCCGCGGGGCTGGTGGCCCTGGCCGCCGGCCAGGCCGGTGACAGTCACGCCCCCAACCCCGGTGACAGTCACCCTTCGGGTGACGGTCACTCCCTCTGAGGTCCGGGGGTATCGGGGTGCGGGTCATGTGCCTGTCCAACATGTATCCGGGGCCCGGGGCCCCCGACTACGGGGCGTTCGTGGAGCGCATGTGCGACGCGCTGGAGGAGCGCGGCGCGCAGGTGGACCGGGTGGTCATCGACTCCCGGGCGTCGGGCCGGGTGCGCACGCCCGCCAAGTACGCGGGGCTCGCCGCCCGGGCCATCGCGCGGTCGCGACGGGCCGACGTGATCTGGGCGCACTACCTGTTCCCCACGGGGCTCATCGCCGCCACCGCGGGACGGCTGGGACGCACGCCCTGGGTGGTCACCGCCCACGGCGGCGACGTGGCCAACCTGGCCCGCGGTTCGGTGCGGCGGCTGTCAGCACCCGGGGTGCGCGGCGCCCGGGCCACCATCTGCGTGAGCGAGTGGCTGGCCGGTCGCATGCGCGAGGAGGGCCTGCCGCCGCGTGGCCTGCGCGTGATCAGCATGGGCGTTGACGAGCAGCGGTTCCAGGTGGCCCACCCCGCCCCGGCGCGCGAGCGCGTGGGCGTGCCCCCGGGGGTGCCGCTGGTGCTGGCGGTGGGCGGCCTGACCGAGCGCAAGAACCCGCTGGGGCTGGTGCGGGGGTTCGCCCGCATGCGCGCGGCCGATCACCCGGATGCCCGCCTGGCGTTCGTGGGCGACGGTCCCCTGGCGGGCGCCGTGGATGCCGAGGCCGCCCGCCTGGGCATCGCAGGCTCCGTGGTCCGCACGGGGATGATCCCCAACGCCGGGGTCGTGGACTGGATGGCCGCCGCCGACGTGGTGGCCCAGGTGAGCCTGGTGGAGCCCCTTGGCGTGGCGGCGCTCGAGGCCATGGCCAGTGGCCGTCCCGTCGTGGGCACGGCCGTGGGAGGCCTGCGCGAGGTGGTGCCGGACGGGGTGGCGGGGGCCATCGTGGATCCCCACGACGATGCCGCAATCGCCGCCGCGCTGGCCCGGATGATCGACGCACCGCCCTCCCCCACGGCATGCCGCGATGCCGCCATGGCCCACACGCTCTCGCACGAGGCCGATGCGGTGCTGGATGTCCTGCGCGTGGCTGCGGGAGGGCCTGCGTAGCGGGGATTTCCGGGGGCGGCTGCTACCGTCCTGCCCCGATGTCGGCACCCTCTCCGTTGCGGGTCTCCGGCGCGTCCGGGGCGCCCGGCATCCGCGCCGCGGCCCTTGCCCTTATCGCCGCCCTCGCGGCCGGCGCCCTCGCGGCATTCGCGCCCGTCCCCGGGCTGGCGATCGCCGTGGTCCTTCTGGCGGTGGTGCTGCTGGGGCGCGCCTCCCTGCCCTCCCTGGGCCGTGCCCTGGTGCTGGTGGCCATGGTGGCCGCCATCATCGGCCCCAACCTGGCCGTGCCCGGCGCCCAGGAGGCCTTTGCATTCCGCCTGCTGGCCGGCCTGATGGTGGTGGGCATCGGTGCGTGGCTGGTGATGGGCCGGGGCATCCCCGTGCCCCGGGGGCTCGGCCTGCCCATGGCCATCGCCGCCGGGTGGGTGGCCTGGGCCCTGGCATCCGTGATGTGGGCCGCGTCCACGACCGACGCCCTGCGCTGGACCGTGTTCCTGTTCATGATGACCGGCCTCATGCTTGCCATCCCCGTGGCGGCGTCCAACCGCCGGCGCCTCACCTGGTTCATGGGGGCACTGGCCGTCACCTTCGGGGTGGCGGTGCTGGTGGCCATCGCCGAGATCGCCACCGGGGTGCGGCTTCCCACGAGCGCACTCGCCAATCGCGTGGGCGCCTTCGCCGCCACGTCGTTCTTCGGCAACCAGAACAACTTCGCCACCTACCTGGCCCTGGCCCTGCCCTACCTGCTGGTGCTGCCGGTCATCGCCCGCGACGTGCGTCTGCGCGCGCTGGGCATCGTGGGCGGCGTGGTGGCCATCGGCCTCATCCTGTTCTCGGGATCCAAGGCGAACCTGGTGGCCACCGGCATCATCCTGCTGGGCATGCTGATGGTGCTGGCCATCGACCCCGCCATGCGCCGGGCGTTCGTGGCCGCCGTCGTGGTGGTGGGCATCGCCCTGGTGCTCATCATCCCCTCGATGTTCGGGGCGGGCATCGTGCCCCTGCCCGAGCAGGCGGTGGCCAAGCTGAACTTCAGCACCCTGCAGGCGCAGGTGCAGAGCGGGTCGGGGTCGGGCGCCGTGCGCACCTCGCTGCTGGGCACGGGCATCGACATCGCCGCGGGCACCGGCGGCGTGGGCGTGGGCGCGGGCAACGCGGAGGTCACGGTGCGCGCCACGCAGGGCTACGAGGGCGTGGCCAACCTGCACAACTGGGCGCTGGAGGTGCTGGTGGACACCGGCATCATCGGCCTGGCGCTCTACGCGTGGCTGTACGTCTACATGCTGGCCGGCAACCTGCGCGTGGCGCGACGCACGCACGACCCCTGGCTGCGCTACATGGGCCTGGCCGGGTCGCTGGCCCTGCTGGGATTCCTCATCGGCAGCCTCGGGCCGTCCACGGCCATCCACTTCGCGCCGATGTGGATCACCTTCGGGCTCTGCCTCACCACCATCGTGCTGGCACGGCGCGCCGGCCCGGACGGGAGGATCCCGTGAGGATCCTGATGATCAGCCATATGTACCCCAGCCCGGTCAACCCGACCGGGGGCATCTTCGTGCACGAGCAGGTGAAGGCCCTGCGCGACCGGGGGCACGACGTGCGCGTGGTGTCGCCCAAGGGGTGGGCGCCGCCCGGGCTCAGCCGGTGGTCGTCGTACCGCGACGTGGTGGCCGAGGACACCGTGGACGACGTGGTGGTGCACTACCCGCGCAAGCTCACCCTGCCCGGCGGCCGCCTGGGGCACCGCAACGCCGACGCCTTCCTGCTGGGCATCCGCGGCACGGTGCGCCGCATCCATGCCGAGTGGCCCATCGACGTGATCCACGCCCACATGATGGTGCCGGACGGCTGGGCCGCCGCGCGCATGGGCCACGAGCTGGGCGTGCCCGCCGTGGGCACCGCCCACCGGGCCGACGTGCTCGACGTGCCCGCGCAGGGCGCCAAGGCACGGATGCGCGTGGCCGAGGCCATCCAGACCCTCGACGCGGTGGTGACCGTCAGCCGGGCCATCGGCGACGCCGCCGACGCCATCGCACGCCCCAGGCGCCCCATCACCGTCGTCCCGAACGGCGCGGACGCCGCGGTGTTCATGCCACGCGATCCGGCCGAGGCCCGGCGGCGGCTGGGCATCCCCGCGGAGGGCCCGGTCATCTCGTATGTGGGCAAGCTGGTGCCCCGCAAGGGCGTGGACACGCTCATCGAGGCCATGGGCATCCTGGCGGCGCGGGCGGCAGGCGCCCCGCGGCTGGTGATGGCGGGCATCGGCGGCATGCGCGAGCCGCTGGAGCAGCGCGCTGCCCAGCTCGACGTGGCAGACCGCATCACGTGGCTGGGAAAGGTGCCGCACGACGACGTGGGATGGGTCATGTCGGCCGGGGACGTGTTCGTGCTGCCGTCGCTGTCGGAGGGCCTTCCCACAGTGGTGTGCGAGGCCATGGCGTGCGGGCTGCCCGTGGTGGCCACGGCCGTGGACGGAACCCCCGAGATCGTGGATGACCCCGCCACCGGGCTGCTGGTGCAACCGCACGATGCCGGCGGACTGGCCGCCGCGCTGGCACGCGTGCTGGATGACCCCGACATGGCGCGGGCCATGGGCGCCGAGGCACTGCGCCGTTCGGAGGCCGAGTACACCTGGGCGGCGAACGCGCGGCGCATGGAGCAGGTGTACGCCCAGGTGACGCAGGGGTGACCGACCGCCACGACGCCGTGGCCGTGGTGCTGCAGGCATCCGGCCCCAACGCGCTGGGGATCATCCGCTCGCTGGGCCGCGAGGGCGTGCCCGTGATGGCCACCGACCACGATGCGCGCGCGATGGGCCTGCGGTCACGCCACGCCGCCGAGGTGGTGCTGCCCGACCCGGTGGACCACCCCGGCGAGTTCGTGGACCAGCTGGCCGTGCTCGGCCGCTCGCTCGCGTCCCGCGGCGTGCTGTACCCCACGCACGACGAGGCCATCGAGGCCATCGGGCCGCACGAGGCCCGGCTGTCGGAGTGGTTCGACATGCCGTGGAGCCCGTGGGACCACCTGCGTCCCTACCTGGACAAGTCGGCGCAGCACGCCGCGGCGCACCGCATCGGGTTCCCGGTGCCCGCCACGGTGGAGCCCGCCGACGAGGCCGACCTGGCAGCCGCCATCCCCCAGCTGCGGTTCCCGGTCATCCTCAAGCCGCGCGTGGACCCCGCGGGGTTCAAGCGCGCATTCGGCCGCCAGGTGCTGGAGGCCGCCGACCCCGATGAGCTGCGCCGCCAGTGGGACCGCGCCGCCGCGCACGCCCCGCAGGTGTGCGAGGTCATCCCCGGGGGCGACGACTGCCTGTGGACGCTGGGCTCCTACCGCGACGCCGCGGGGCGCCCCCTGGCGTCGTTCACCGGGCGCAAGCTGCGCCAGTGGCCCCCGGGCTTCGGCACCGCGCGCGCGGCCGAGGCCTGGTGGGACCCGGGCCTGGCGCGCCGGTGCCATGCGCTGTTGGACGAGATGGGCTTCCACGGCATCTCGCAGGTGGAGGTCAAGCGCGACCCGCGCGATGGACGCGACTACCTGATCGAGGTCAACCCGCGGTCGTGGCTGTGGATCTCGCTGGCCACCGAGGTGGGCGTGAACATCCCGCTGGCGGCGTACCTGGATGCCACGGGGCAGCCGCGCACGTGGCCCGAGGGCCACCGCAGCGACGTGCGGTGGGTGCTGTCGGCACGCCACCTGCCGGCCACCGCGGCCGAGGTGCGCGGACGCCGCTGGGGCCGGGGCGCGGCGGCGTCCACGCTGCGCCCGCCCGTGGTCGATGGGGTCATCTCCATCAGCGACCCCCTGCCCGGCGTGGGCCAGGTGCGCCGCATCATCCGGCGGAGGGCGTCGTGAGCGAGCTGCGCGTGGCCATCCGCGACTGCCGCCCGGCGTTCCTGCCGCGGGCCCGCTGGGTGCTGGAGACCCTGGCCCAGGGGCTGGGGCGCACCGCGGTGTTCGTTGACGGGGACGCGGCGGTCACCTATGCGCCCGACCCACCCGACGAGGGCGCGTGGATCCCCATGCAGCACGACGCCCAGGCCTTCTTCGAGGGCCCCGGGGCGTTCCCCGGCGAGTCGGTGCACCACGCGGGGGGCCTCACGCTGCTGTTCCCACCGGCTGTGCCGGACGAGCCCATCCCGGGCGACGTGGTGGCGTCGGCGTTCTACCTGCTGGCCCGCTGGGACGAGTACCGCGTGGCCGACCGCGACCGCTTCGGCCGGCTGCCCTTCGACCGCAGCGCGTTCGCGGCCATGGAGGGCCTGGACATCGAGGACCCTGCGGTGGAGGGCTACCTGGCGGCGCTGCGCACCGCGCTGGGCATGCCCGCGCCCGAGGGCTGGACGGTGTTCCTCACCCACGACATCGACCGCATCCGCAGGCGCACCCCGCGCGGCATCGCCCGCGCGATCAAGCGCCGGCGCCACCACGCGGTGCGCGACCTGGCGGGCCACGACCCCTGGGACAACGTGCCCGACCTGCTGGAGACCACCTGGCGCCGGGGGCTGCGCGCCACCGTGTTCCTCATCGGTCGCAACCGCCACCGGCTGGACGGCACGCCGCGGCGCACCTACGAACGCGAGCGACGCAACCTGGTGGCCGCCGTGCACGCGGCGGGGTCGGAGGTGGCGCTGCACGGGGCGTTCGCATCGTCGGAGTCGGAGCAGGCGCTCCGCGACGAGGTGGAGGTGCTGCGGGAGGAGGGCGCCCACGTGCGCGGCGTCCGGTTCCACTACCTGCGCTTCCGCTACCACGACACCCCGCTGCGCGTGGAACGCGCCGGGCTGGAGTACGACGCCAGCCTGGGGTTCAGCGAACGCCCGGGGTTCGCCGCGGGCTATGCCCGGCCCTTCCGCCCATGGATCGTGGGCGAGGAGCGTGCCGCCAACGTGACCCTGGTGCCCCTGGCGGTCATGGACACCACGCTGCACTCGCACCTGGGCCTGTCGGCGGACGACGCCCGGGAGCGGGCCCTGCGGGTGCTGGACGCCGTGCGCCGCCACGGCGGGGCCGCCGCCCTGCTGTGGCACAACACCTACCTGGCCGACGAGCGCGCCCCGGGCTACGACCGCCTGTGGGAGGACCTGCTGGACGACCTGGCCGGGCGTGGGGCGACCATGGGGCCCATCGCCCTGCCGGAGCGCCCCGCGGGTGCGCGCCTGGACGGCCGTCGCATCGTGCACCTCACCACCGTGCACCGGCCGCGCGACGTGCGCA
>JADHKZ010000035.1 GCA_016780995.1 Thermoleophilia bacterium
GGACCCCGGGGCTGACGGTGGACCTCAAGGCCACGGGGGACCGCGCCGCGCGTGACCGCATCACGTGGACGACGCGCGCCGTCCGCGCCGACTCGGGACGTCGGCAGTCGGGCCTGGCCCGCGCGGTGATCCCGGTGCGGGGGCCCATCTCGGCCCGCGCCGTGGCGAACCCCGTCGTGCTGACCGCGCACCAGCACTCCCGACGCGGCAGCAGGCTCGCGGCGCTCGACGGGAGCGAGAGCACCAGCAACGGGGTGTCGCTCGACTACCGCTGGCAGCAGCGATGCACCACGGCGGAGGACGCGGCCAACTGGGGCCCGTGCAAGGGCATCAGGACGCCCCGCGCGCGCGTGGTGAACCCCAGCATCCCCGCCACGAAGGCGGTGATACCGCAAGTGAGCTCGCGCACGCGGTTCGTGTTCGAGTTCACCGTGACCGACGGCAGCGCCACGAAGTCCCGGGTCGTCACCGTCACGGCCCTTGCGCCCACGCGGCCAGGGCGCAGTGCGGGGAGCCGCACGTCCGGGGCGTCCAGGGATGCCGCGCGGCGCAAGGCGGAGGTGCGCAGGACGGCGCGCGAGCGCTCGCGTTCACGTACGGCGACGCTGGCCCGGCAGGCGGCTGCCCGTCGGGCACTGGCGAGGGCACACGCCCGAGCGGCGCGCGCGGCGATCCGCGTGCGGCCTGTCGTGGCCATCGAGGGGGGTCCGGTCATCACCGCGGCGGCCGGCAGCGAGGTGGCACTGCAGGCGCAGCCCAGCGGCTCCTGGACCGGGCACGTCTCCTACCAGTGGTCCCAGACGAGCGGCCCGGCGGCCCCCGTGGCGTCCCAGGGCAGCGCGTCCACGCGCATCCGGGCGCCCGCCGAGAACGCCGTGGTCACGTATTCGGTTACCGCCACCGACGCCACCGGCGCGCGCGCATCGGCCCAGGTATCGGTGACCACCCACCTGACCGGCCCTGCGGCATTCCAGTCGATGGCCGACCAGGCCGCACGCGGCGGGGGATTCCGCCGGGACTTCGGCGGGGGCATCACGATCACGTTCCCGCGGGTGAGTCCCGGCGGGGGACCGCCCGGGAGCTTCACCTTCTCGGGCGCCAGCGCGACCGTGGGCACCTTCCGCATCACGGGCGTGTCGGGGGTGGTCACCCCGCAGGCCGTCACCCTGACCTCGGGGCGCATGTCATTCCCCTCCGCCTGGCGCCTCGCCCCGGTCTCCATCTCGTCCTCGGCGCCCTTGGCCTTTGCCTTCACCGGGAACTCCGTGCGCGTGACCGGCCAGGTGGTGGCCCGGAACGCCTTCGGCCTGCTGCCCCTGCCCGCGGGATGGTCGGGGGCCACCACCCTCACCTTCGCCGGGGATGCACTCACCCTGGATGCGCTGGCCAAGGGTGATGGCAACGGCACCGTGCGCCTCACCGGCACGTTCGACTCGGCCGGCGACTATTCAGCGGACGTCACGGCATACCGCCTCCTGGCCATCGGCGGCGCCACGCTGGACCTCCAGGGCTCGATCACGAACGAGGGCGGGACGGTCGCCTCGCAGATCACCGGCGCATTGGCCGCACCGGTGACCCTGGAGCCGGGGGTATCGGTCACATCGCTCACCGCCACGTGGAAGCCCACGGCGGCGTCGGGCACGCCATCCATCACGGGATCGGGCGCGATCGCCATCGCAAGCGGGTCTGCGGAGCCCCTGGCGCTCACCGCCAACCTGTCGTACACGGGTGTCACCACATGGTCTCTCGGCGTCACGGCCTCCGGCGGACCCACGTGGACGCCGCTGCCGGGGCTGCAGGTGACGCCGTCGGACTTCAGCGGATCGGTGGGCCAGAAGAACGGGTCGTGGAACTGGAACCTCGATGCCGACATCCCCGCCTGGCGGGTATCGGGGGCCCTCATCCTGCGCAACCTGGACATCGGGCTGTCCGACCGGTGCTCGGGCACGGACCCCCCGTGCCCCGGCGCCAGCATGTTCCTCACGCTGTCCACCCAGGCGCAGCTCACGCCCCCCACCGGCGCTGGATTCACGGCCAACGCCACCGCTGTGCTGGGCCTGGGCGGCGGCGGCGGATTTGCCCTCTCGGCATCGGCAGGCGACGTCGCGGTGGCCCCGGGGGTCACCATCGACAGCCCTTCCTTCGCGGTCACCTACGGGATGCCCGAGGACTCCATCCCCGCCCGCATCGGGGCGCCGTCGTTCACCGGCGAGTCCGAGAACGGCTTCGCCGTGGTCCTTGCCGGCGGCCTGACCGTGCCGGGGCTCGGCAACTTCGCCGAGGTCGCGGCCAACATCACGTCGCAGGGGTGGACCCTCGGCGGCTTCGACCCGAACGGGGTGTCGCTGGGATCCGGGAACGGCTCGCAGACTTCCGCGTACTTCGGCTGGTCGAGCTTCGCCACGACCATGACGGCGGATGTCCCTGGGTTCGGCACCCAGCAGTTGGCGCTCACCCCCGGGACCTTCGGCGTGACCGGGGGCTTCTCGGTCCCGTCGTGGTTCGGGAAGCTCACGGGCAGCAGCCCGCCCACGGTCCTCGGCACCGTGCAGTTCACGCCGTCGAACGGCTGGTTCACGGCCGACATCGCCATCGGCGGCAACTTCCGCCTCCCGGGCGGCGGATCGAAGATGGACGCCGTGGGGCTGGCGTTCGAGATCCAGAACAACGCCGAGGGCCTGACCATGTCGGTCACGGGCACGGTGACGCTGGGCGTGACGGGCATGAGCGGCCAGGCGCAGAGTGCGCCCGAGCTCGAGATGTCACTGGGGTACGACGTGGAGACCACGAACGTTGAGGCCTCGCTCACGTTCGTCGACCCGGCCGGGTGGCGTGACGCCTTCGGCGTGAGCGGGCTGGTCATCGACGAGGCCTCGTTCACGTTCATGTGGAACCTGGCCACCGAGCTGCCCGGCCTGAAGCTGCTGGCCAGCGGCGACCTCCCAAGCAGCCTGGCGGGACCGTTCCAGGTGCCCGGGCAGGGCATCCCGATCGTGGTGGGCGCCGAGCTGTCGGACACCAATCCCTGCGTGGAGGTGCAGGTGGGAAGTAGCACCGGCACCCAGCCGGTGCTGCAGATGGACGGCGGCGTGGTGACGGCCAACTACTTCGAGTTCATCGTGGCCCCCACCGGGTGCCAGCTGGCGCCCAATGTCCCGGCCATCCCCGCCGGGTTCCAACTGGCGTTCGACGGCGCGGTGCTGGGCACCACCGTGGATGTGTCCGCGGCGCTCACCCTAGAGCCCACCACCTTCAAGGGCACGGTGGACATCGGGGCCTTCGGCTTCGGCGGCCTGCAGTTCGAGGAAACCAAGGTGTCGGTGTTCCTCGATGAGTCGCAGGGCGTGAACGACGTGTCGTTCTCCGGCGGGTTCTCGATATTCGGCAACACCATCGACGTCGCGGGGTCGCTCGACCAGAACGGCGCCACCACCACCGGGTCGCTGTCGGTATCGCAGGCGGGCACCATCTCGGTGGACGGCTTCCGCCTCACCAACATGAGCTTCGGCGCCCAGGTCACGTTCGGCCCGGGCGTGGAGGACCTGTCGGTATCCGCATCGGGCCAGGTCGACATCCTGGGCGTCGACGTGGACGTGGAGAAGTTCGCCGTCACGATCGACAACGGAGTGGTGGAGGACGTCGAGTTCGACATCGACGCCTCCGTGGACATCGCGAACACCGCGAATGCCAACGGCCGCTTCAACATGCACTACTCCGAGAGCACCGGTGACTTCGACCTCGACGCGGCGGTGGTGCTGACCACGCGCGCGGGATTCGCCATCGGGTCGAAGGAGCAGCCCGCCACCCTCGACATCTCGCCGCAATGCGTGGCGTTCGAGGGATCGCTGGAGATGGCGCAGGTGTTCAATGCCACCCTCGCAGGCACCATCGTCTACAAGGACGGCTGCGCGCAGCCGGTCACCAACGCCCAGGGCCAGCAGGTAACGGGCGCGCCCGGCGACTTCAGCTTCTCGGCCACGAACGTGGGGCTCACCATCGGCGCGTTCGACGCCACCGGGTCGGTCTCGGTGGGCGACGTGGGCGGTGCCGGGTACGCCAACCTGGCGACCGACCTCAAGTTGTCACCGCAGTCGTCGAACGACGAGGTGTCGATCGCCGGATCGTTCGAGAGCAACGGGAACTTCTCGTTCACGGGCAGGGGCACGCTGGACATCGCCGGCTTCGACCTCGACATGCAGGTGACGGCGTCCCGGCAGGGCTCCGACGTGAATGTCACCGGCGCCGCCGACCTGTCGCTCGGCGGGACCACCGTCGCCCTCTCGGGCGCCTTCGGCGAGGACGGCGGCGCCCCCACCACGAAGCTGTTCGCGTCCGTGACGGGACTGAACCTCGGCGGCTTCGACGTGGGCAAGGCCACGGTCACCCTGCTCCAGACCCCGCAGGAGATGGGCCTGTCGGCCGACATCGCCATGTCGGTCGGTACACCCGAGGCGACGGTGTCGGCCAACGGGACAGTGTCGTTCGTGGAGTCGCTCTCCGGCGGCGCACCGCTCTTCCACGGATCGCTTGACGGCGGGCTGAGCATCCCGGCGCTCGGTGGCCTGGGGGCGAGCCTCACGGCCACGTTCAACGACTGCGCGAATACGGACTGCACGCAGCCGGGGCCGGCCAGCCTCACGATGGATGGCAGCCTGAGCGCCGGCGGGTTCTCGTTCGACATCGACACGAGCGTGTCGACCACCGGGGCATTCAGCGCGTCGGCCGATTCGACGGGCCAGGCATGCACCGGCACGGCCGACCTTGGCGTGGTGGAGCTGAACGCCTGCTTCGGCTATACCATCTCCCTGTTCGTGGGAAGCAGCGCCCCCTACGGCAACCTGGGGGCATCGGCCGTCGCCGACGTGCAGGAGCGCAACTGGAGCAAGTCCGGCCCGTGGTGGAAGGTGTGGTCGGGCTGGGGATGGAGCAGCTGGCACGACCTCGACGTGGGTGTCGGAGCCAACGTCCAGCTGGACCCGTTCAAGGTCTGTGTGGACGTCCTGGGCGCGAACCTCTGCGCCTAGGCGCGTGGCAGCGACACCACCGCGCGCAGGCCCGGTCCATCGGGCCGGTCCTCGAGCCGCACCTCGCCGGCGGCCGCCTCCACGAGCCGCCGGACGATCGCCAGGCCCAGCCCCGATCCCGCCCCGGGCTCGGACGTGGGCGACCTCCAGAACCGGTCGAAGGCGTGGGCCTTCTCGTCATCCCCCATCCCCGGCCCGGAGTCAGTGACCGAGATGCGCACCCTGCCGTCGGCGCGCTCGGCCCCCACCACCACCAAGGGCACGATCCCGGGAGGGACTGTCCCCGCGGCGGCCACCGCGTTGTCCACCAGGTTGTCGATCACCTGCTCCAGCACCCCGTCGGGCAGGCGCGCGGCCAGGCCCTGCGCCACGTCCGCCCGCACCTCCACCCCGCGCTCTGCGGCCAGGTCCATCCAGGCGTCTGCCCGCTCGCCCACCACCGCCGACACGTCCACCGGGCGTGGCCGCCAACATGGCGGTGCTCGGCAGCACCAACGACGACACCCGCCTCGGCACCCTCAGCGCCAAGTCCCTGGCGGTGGCCAGCGGTCAGGCGCCCCCCGTGCGCGTGGTCACCGACGATGATGATGACGACAAGAAGGACGATGACGAGGACGACTCAGACGACGACTGAGGTGGGCACGCGCTCGGCCGGCACGCCGAGCACGGCCCGCAGCACGGCACATGCATCCACGGCGTTCACGTCCACGGCATCGTCCTCGGCCAGGGCGCGGAGCGCGGCCTCGGAATCGGGGCTGATGCCCCACACCACCAGCTGCCCGGCCTGCACCACCACCCCCTCGCAGGCGCAGTGGATGAGCGCACCCTCGACCGGCCGCGTTTGCGCCTCGTCGGCCGCCCGGGCCAGCAGCACGGCCTCGCGCTCAAGGAGCCGGCGCTCGCGGGAGTCGGGCTCGGCGGCCGCCGCAAGGCCGCGATCATCTGCGAGGGATGCCACCTCGGAAGCGATCGGGTTCCACGACGGGCTCATGGGGAGTGGCCTCGGTATTCGACGCCAGTGAATTACTGACCCAATCTACCGGAGAATGTTGTACCGGCGCCCGTTGCGTATCCTCAACCCCACGGTGCGTAAGGGATCACCCACAGCCCCAAGCCTTACCCGTGATGAGTACGACCTCGACCACGTCGTGGCGTCCTACTGGGAGCCGGTCCTGCACTGGATCCGCTCCACCGGCAGGGTGCGCGGCGGGGAGGTGGAGGAGGTGCGCCAGGAGGTGTTCCTGCGCGTCACCCGCGAGATCCAGGGAGGCATGCGCTACCGCCTGCCCATCGGCGCGGCCATTTACCGCATCACCAACTGGACCATCCAGGGCTACGTGGCGCGCGCGGCCGGCCGCCGCGAGCACGAGCAACCGGTGGGCGACATGCCGGCCCACGAGCCCGTGGACCACGGGGCGTACGACCAGATCGACCAGGTGGGCCAGGACGAGGTGGTGGAGGCGCTCTTCCGTCGCCTTGGCGACCGCGAGGGCACCCTCATGACCATGCACTACCTGGAGGGGCTCGAATTGTCGGAGGTGGCCGAGGCCATGGGCATCACCGCCAACAATGCCCACCAGATCCACCACCGCGCCAAGCACCGCATCCACGGGTGGCTGGTGGAGGAGGGCACGTGACCCACCTCGATCGCCTTGCCCGGGAGTTCCGCCGCCAGTACCTGGACGGCGCGCACCCCGACGCCGCCGAGTTCCTGGACCGGGCGCCCCAGGACGACCGCCAGGAGCTGGGCCAGCGCATCCGCGCCATCCTGGCCGAGGAGCCTCCCCCCGACCCCGCCCCCGAGACGCTCCTGATGGTGCAGGCCATGCTGCGCGGCCAGCCGCCACTGCTGGAACTGCGGACGTCCAAGGGGATGACCCGCGACCAGGTGGTCACCGACCTGCGTGAGGAACTGGGCCTGGAGCCCGCCAAGGAGCAACGAGTGGCGGTCTACTACCACGAGCTCGAGAACGGCCAACTGCCCCTGGCCGGAATCCGCGACCGCGTGTTCGACGCCGTGGCCAAGGTGATGGGCGTGGCGCGGGCGTCGCTCATGCTCAAGGGGCCGGGCGCGGATGACCCCGGGCACGCGCAGGTGGTGTTCGCGCGGGCCGAGCCCGGGGCCCAGGTGAGCCTGGACGCCGTGGCGGCGCTTCCCGGCGATCCGGATGAGGTGGATGACCTCTTCACGGGCGGGCCGGGATGACACGGGACGGGCGCCGGGAATCCGATCCGCGCGCCGAACACCTGCTCGCGCGCTTTGCCGAGCGCTTCGGGTCCACCGACCTGCCAGTGCCCGTGGACGCCGTCGCGAGTGACCTGCTGGGCCTGCTGGTGGTGGAGAGCGAGGACATCGAGGTGTCGGGCCTCCTGGTGCCCGCTAGCCGGTACGTGTTCCTGAGCGCCCGCGAGGCCCGGGAGAGCGCGGGGCGCAGGCGGTTCACCCTGGCGCACGAGATCGGCCACTGGGTGTGCCAGTGCGATGAGGGCCGCGGCGCGGCACCCGAGCCCATCCTGTGCCGGGAGGCCGACTTGTCGGCAGGCGGAGGCGGCCCGCTGGAGCGCGAGGCCAACAACTTCGCGGCCTCCTTGCTCATGCCCGAGGAACCGGTGCGCAGCATGGCCGCCCGGGGAGTAGGCGCGGCCGAGGCCGCGGAACGCTTCGGGGTGAGCGACATCGCGATGGAGTGGCGCTACTTCAACCTGGGCATCACCGACGCCCGCCCCGGGTAGCGCACTCCACCCCCCCGGGTGATGCCCGGCGCCCGGCGGTGGCGCACGATCTCCCCATGCACGCACACATCGCATCGGGAGGCCGCACCATGTTCCGCACGCTCACCGCCATCGCAGCCATCGCCGCCGGGGCCGCAGCGCCTGCCCTGGCCGCGGGCGCGCTCGAAGGCGCGCCAACCACGGCGATCGACGGCGTCACGGAGTTCAGCCACGTCCTCGCCGCCAACGGTTCCGGTGGCGCCCTCGCGATGGGCACCCGGATCAACCAGCTTGGCTGGAGCGTGACGAACGGCGGCCGGTGGGGCGCACCGGCGTCGGCACCGGTCCCGCGCGAGTCACGGACCGCTACCGCGCTGGCGGGCGGATACGTGGCGATCTCCGCCGACCCCGGTGGCCTGCATGCCAACGACATCGCCGCCGACGGAGCGTGGGGGGGTGGCATCGCCCTGGGTCGCGACGGCTACCAGGCGGTCCTCCCCGCGGCCGCCACCCTCAGCCGCACCACTGCCCTGGTGGCGTTCATCGAGGCAGCGGCGGACGGGACGGGCGCCCGCGAGGTCCGCGTGGCGCAGGTCGGGGTGCTGCCCGGTGGCATGGTGGCGTTCCGCCAGACGGTGTCGACCGGTGAGCGTGTGAATGACGAGCACCCGGCGATCGCCACGGGTGGGGGCCGCGCACTTGTTACATGGACCGCCACCGCAGCGGATGGCCAGCGGCACCTCCACGCGGCCATCCGGCAGGACGCCGCGTGGGGTGCCCCGGTCGACCTGGGACCCGTGGGAGGTACCGCCCCCGACGTGGCAGCCGATGCCGACGGCAGGCTGGCCGTGGCGTACGTGGGCACCGATGGCCGGGTGCGCACCCGCATCGCGCCCGCCGGTGCCGGGTTCGGAAACGCGGTGGTGATCTCGGGGTCGATCGACGTCGCCGCGCTCGACGTGGAGCTGGGCACTGACGGCAGCGCAGCGGTGCTCTGGACCCGCGCCACGCCCACGGGTCAGCGTGCCGAGGCGCGCCACATGGCCGGCGGATCATGGAGGGGAACAGCAGATCTGGGCCGGTCAGCGGTCGACGGACCCGGCGAGCAGGACATGGTCGCCGTCGCCGGCGGCGGCTACGTGGCCGCCATGAACACGCTGCATGGCAACGACGACTACGGCGCGGCCGTGGCCCAGTTCCACGGCGGCTCGTGGAGTGTCTCCCCGGCCGATCAGGCCGGCGACGCCTGGGCTGAGCTGTCGCCACGCCTCGTGGCGCTTTCCGATGGCGATGCCATGGTGTCGTGGGTGCGCATGCCGGACCAGGGCTTCCCCCTGGGCCAGCTGCGGGCACAGCGCGTTTCGGCGAACGCACCGATTGCGCCCCAGGCTCCCGCGGCTCCCATCGCTCCCGTGGCCCCCGCTCCGCCCGTTGCTCCCGCTGGCCCTGCTGTCCCTGCGCATGCACCGGCCCCCGCTCCGGCGGCGGCGGCGGCCAACCCGGCTGCCGCGCAGGCACGCACCCCGCGGCTCCGCGTGCGCTGGACCCGCTCCGGCCGCACGGTGCGCGCCACCATCGTCCGTCGCGCCGATTCCACCGGGTACCGCATGGTCGCTCGCAAGGGCAAGGCCACGAAGCGCGCCCGCTGCATCGCGAAGCGCGTGAAGGGAGTCCGCCGCCAGGTGTGCACGGTGAAGCTGGGCAGGGGCACCTGGGCCGTCACCGCGGTCAGCCGCAAGGGGTCCACCATCACGGCCCGTGCGCACCGCACGCACCGGGCCCGGTAGCCACAGGCGGCCCGTCGCCGCCGGCACGCCCGGCCCCGCGCAAACCCCTTTCCGGAACATTGCGTTTCGGCAAGCACATCCACATAGATCGCTCACAACTGACGCGTTGGCTGCTCCGCACACCCTGAGAAGGAGCCCTCCATGCCCTCCCCGTCCACCAGGTTCACCGCCGTGCTCATCGCAGCCACTGCCGGTGCCGGCGCGCTCATCGCATCACCCGCGCTGGCCCGGGGCGGCGATCACCGACCCGACCGCGGGCCCAACCGCCCCGTGGCATCGCCCCTCCCGCCGCCGTCGGCGCCGCTTCCCGGCGTGGGCGTCATCGCACCCGACGGCCCGGGCACCGACCAGGGGGACCGCCGCGCGCGTCCGGCGCCGGGATCCCGTCAGGCAGGTCCGCTCGCGCCGGGCGACGACAACGCCTCGCCCCGCGTGGGGGGAGCCGACAGGTGGCTCAGCCCCGGCGTACGCCGCGGGCGCAGCTTCCGCGTGAGCTGCGACTTCGTGAAGGCCGGGATGTTCGACCCCATCGTGGCCCCGGGCGTCGAGCCCGCAGGCCATGACCACCAGTTCTTCGGGGCGCTCACAATCAGCAAGGACTCCACCCCTGCGGACCTCGTCGCGGCCAATGCCACCCGCGAATCCACCAGTTGCGCCCAGACCCGCGACGGATCGGCATATTGGATGCCCGCGCTGCAGGTCGTGGACGACCCCGACAACCCGGTGGCCATCGAGCCCGACGAGATCCGCGTGCGCTACGCGGCTCCCCGCGGCCAGAGAGTGCGCCCCTTCCCGGCCGGCTTCACGCTGATCGCCGGCGACAAGTCCGCGACGGAGCTGCAGGCCAACGCGGGGTGGCGATGCGAGTTCGATGCCCCGCGCACCCCACTTGAGGCCGCCCCGCCGGGCTGTGACCCCGACGAGGCGATCGTGGGCGTGGTGCGGTTCCCCAACTGTTGGGACGGCAAGGACCTCACCAGCCCCACCCAGGATCACATGGCCTACCGCAGCGGCCGCACCTGCCCGTCCACGCATCCGGTGGCCCTGCCCGAGATGGTGCAGGAGGTCTTCTGGGTGGATGACGGCCAGGACCACGCCTACGCGCTGGCATCCGGGAACACGGCGGGCCTGCACGCCGACTTCATGAACGGCTGGAACCAGCGCGCCCTGCGCAACCAGGTGCGTCGCTGGCTGAACCGCCGGGGCTGATCGACGAGGGGGACAGCGCCACGCGGGGGACCCTCCCCGGCGTGGCGCTGTCCCCCTTCGTCCGATCTCCTCCCCGCTGCGCGCCGTGGTGACGTCCCTGCGACATCGTCCCCTCCCCCACCCGGGCCCGTGATTCACTCAACCCATGTGGAGCGCCCGGGGTCACATCACCGACATCCACTGCCACCTGCTGCCCGGCCTCGACGACGGCCCGGCCACCATGGATGACTCCCTCGCCATGGCCCGGCGCGCCGTTGCCGACGGCACCCGCACCGTGGTGTGCACCCCGCACATGCACCCCACGTACCCCACCCACCCCGACGCCGTGCACACGGGCGTTGCCCGCCTGGCCGACGCCCTGCGCGACGCCGAGATCCCGCTGCGCGTGCTCCCCGGCGCAGAGATCTCCCACCTGTACCTGCCGGAGATGTCCATCGCCCAGGTGCGCCGCGCATCCCTGGGCGCGGAGGGCCGTTGGGTACTGCTGGAAGTGCCCTTCCGCGACTGGCCGCCCGAGCTGCCGCGCATCATCCGCACGCTCGGCAACCGCGGTCTTGGCACCGTCCTCGCCCACCCCGAGCGCTCCGAGCCGGTGCAGGACGACCCCTTCCTGCTGCAGCCCCTCATCGCCCTGGGCGCCCTGGCCCAGGTGACGGCCGCCAGCCTGACCGGCGGCCACGGCCCGGACGCTGCCCGCACGGCCCGCGACCTCATCGACCTGCGACTGGTGCACGTGATGGCATCGGACGGCCACTCCGCCGACTGGCGCCCACCGCTGATCATGGACGGGCTGCGCGCGGCGTCGGACCACATGGGCACCTCCACCCACCATGCGCTGCGCATGGCCGAGGACGTGCCGGCAGCGCTGGCGGCGCCCATGGCTCCGGCTGCCTAGCCCACCTGGTCCACCAGCCGCAGGGCGGGGCGCGGCGGCAGCATGGCCACGCGCTCCAGCAGCGCAGCGGCCTCGGCGGCCAGTTCGCCCGCCGCCTGCCGGGCCATGGCCCCCCGCATGTCATCGGCGGGGTCCGCCTCGGCCTCGAGCTCCAGCATCACGACCTCGTCCACCAGCAGCATCAGGCGGTCGAACCGGCGCTCGAGCGAGCGATCACCCCCGCAGGCCTCGGCGCGAAGCCGCGCGGTCAGGCGCGCGTCGTCGTGCCGCATGACGCCGATGCGCACGCGCTCGGCAAAGCGATCGCCAGCCGACCGGCCGGGGCCGGAGGTGGCCTGGTGCTCGGTGCGCGCGATGCACGCGCGCACCTGCTGCACATCGCGGAGTCCTGACAGGAGATCGGTCATGCCGGAAGCGTGCCCGCACCGCATTACGGGGACATTGCGATGTGTGAGAAACGCATGAGCAACCTCGAAGGACTTCGGTCACGTCCTCGGCATGCGAATCCCTTCCTCCCCTGGGCCGGGCGCTCTGGCAGTGGCCGGCGCCCTCGCCCTCGTAATCGCCCTGCCCACCGCGGCCACCGCCCAGATGGGCGATGGGCCCTGGCTGGTGTGCGGCGTACCCGGCCTGGCCGCGAAGGCCGGCGTGGACACCGGCACCTACGTGAACCGGCCCGGCATCTCCAAGCCCGCATGGCTGAACGGCGAGACCCTCGTGGTGGAGAGGTTCCCCGGCGCGCCCGGCAGGGCCCCGGGCACCCTGGCCTTCGTCATGGAGCGCACCACGTTCGCGCCCCCGGGCACCATCACCCGCACCGACTCCGGCAAGGGAGATCTGGGCACCTACGCCTCGTCCGTGCCCGCGCATCACACGACGCGTCGGCCCCGTGCGCGCCCAACTGCCAGGGCGCCAACCTCGCGGGGGCAGACCTCGCCGGGGCACGCCTGGCCGGTGCCAACCTGTCGCAGGCCAACCTGACGGGCACCACGCTCAGGGGCGCCAACCTCACGCGGGCCAACCTGCAACTGGCATCCGCCGGGCGGGCCGACTTCGGCCAGGCGACCCTCACGGGCGTGCGCGCCGTGGAGACCTGGTTCACATCAGCCGAGATGCCGGGCGCTGACCTGACCGGAGCCGACCTGTACCAGGCCGTGCTGAGCGGGGCGGTCCTGGCGCGCGCCGACCTGACCGGCGCCGACGCCGCCGGGGCCAACCTCTCGAACGCCGTCATGTCGGGCGCCAACCTCACGACGGTCAACGCCTTCCACGCAACGCTGGACGGCGCGTTCATGTGGGGCGTGAACCTCACCGACGCCGACCTGCGGTGGGCTTCCCTGCAGGGTGCGAACCTCACCGAAACCGTGTGGTACAACACGACGTGCCCCGATGGTACGTTAAGCGATGCTGTCTGCAACTGAACACGCAAGGAGCGAAGTGCGATGAGAACTCCCCCACGTCCACGTCATCTCGGCCTGACGGCATCGCTCGCCGCGGTGGCCGTGATGGGCCTCGGCGCGGCCGGGGCCGCCCAAGCCGGCTCGTACAACTGGGGCGACAACGGCTACGGCGCGTGCCAGAACAACGGCGGCGACACCGACTGGACCGTCACGAACAACTGCCTTCAGTCGCTCTCCGGTTGGGTGACGGTCAAGCCCTGGACGATCTACAACGCCACGGCCACCTGCGAGGACATCCTCACCGGCCCGTATCCCACGGCCTCGAACTTCGCCGGCGGTTTTGCGTACTCCGGTCAGGCATTCCTGGCGCTTGACACCACCGGTACGTGGCCGAGCAACGGCGCAACCGTGAGCAGCAGCGCCGACAATGCGGGCTCATACGGCATCGCCTGGCAAGGGGGGTCCGACATCGGGTCCGACGTTGCCGAGGTGAAGACGATCCAGCTCGGCAACTGGGACCTGGACGTTGCCAATGCCCCGACGACCTGGGGCACGGCGGTCATGGCGTTCGGGAACTCCGACCTGTTCGAATCACAGACAGCTCAGTACGCGATGGCCTGCCTGGGAGCCAACGACGCCATCGGCATGAATGACTACTACTCCGGTGGGGGCGTCTACACGCCGAATGAGCGCACCCCGTCAGGGGTCGTGGCCATGGCGCGCGAGAACGCCGCCCCGCAGGTGCGGCACAACGCCCGCCCCGCTGAGCGCAACCACATCATCCGCCATGCCGAGGCCCAACGGGCAACCGTCACCCGTTGGCGCAGGATCACGCTGCAGCCCAACGTGCAGCGCACCATTCGCATGGCATGCCCAGGGGGCTACCAGCGGTCCGGGAACGTCGAGATCACACCCGAGTACGCGCCCGGTAACATGAAGGCGCCCACCGCCGCGCAATTGCGCAACACGACGTTCTCGGTCCTCCGGCGGTCTCACGACCGCAGGGGCGCGACGGTGCGCGTAAAGGCAGCGCGCCTGCCGGTGACCACCATGCTCAACGCCCACCTGACCTGCGTGAAGAGGTAGTTCTGCCCATGAACGCACCCGCCGCGCTCGCCCCCTCCGCCATCATCGGCGACGCGCTGTCGATGTACGGGCGCTTCTGACGGCACTTCGCCGGCGTGGGCGTGACCATCTTCTTCACGGTCGCCATCGCCGTGGGGCTGCTGTCGTTCGCAGGGGCAGCAGGGCTGGTGATCGTCTCGGTCATCTCGCTGGCCGGCAGCATCGTGCTGACCGGGGCCCTCGTGACCGCGGTATCCGACGCCCGCGATGGACGCATCGACCTCTCCGTCGGCGAGACCATCTCCCGCGCCTGGCCGTTCATCCTGCCCCTGCTGGGGGCCGGGATCCTGGCATCCATCGGACTGCTCATCGGGTTCATCCTGCTGATCATCCCGGGCCTGATCCTGATGACTTTCTGGTTCGTCATCGGGCCATGCATCGTGCTCGAGAGGACCGGGGTGCTGGATGCCTTCAGCGCGAGCCGCAGATATGTGCGCGGTAATGCGTGGACCGTGTTCGGCGTCGCCCTCCTGTCGCTGCTCGTCGTGGTAATCGCGGGGGCAGTCGTCGGCGTGGTCCTTGCGTGGCTGCCGGTGTGGCTGTCGCAGTTCCTGACCACGCTGGTCCAGGGCGCGGTATTCGCCCCGTTCTATGCCATCGTCGTGACGCTCACCTATTTCTCTCTCGCTGATGCCCGGGCGCCGGAACCGCCCGCGTCAACCAGCTGACGCTGCAGCCTGCACAGCAGCACGGACATGACCACCATGGCCTGCGCCATGAGGGTCCCTTGCCAGCCTGGCGCACGGCGTCCGGGGTCGCCGACGAATGACCAACTGATCGGGACGTAGCGTGTGGTCGCGCGGGAATCCCGTGGGCTGCCGAGAGCACCGCCCGTGCCTCCCCTCCGTATCGGCGTGATCAACCACGCACCGGGGCGTCGCCAGTACGCAAACAGCGGGCGGTAAGAGTAATGTGACGATACGTCGCACGTCCGCGGCGCACCCCATACCGAAGAATCTGGAGTCTTATGGCAGATGGTTCAGCATCCCGTCCCGGAATGGGCAAGCGCGCGCGAGGAGACGTCAAGTCTGGCCGCCGACGCGCACGGAAGGATGCACGCGCCGCGATCATCACGGCAGCACGCGACGTCCTGGCCGAGCACGGCTACGAAGGCCTGACCATCGATCAGGTCATGGCGCGCGCCGATCTCTCACGAACCATCTTCTATCGCCATTTCGAGGACCGCGGTGGCCTGCTGGTCGCGCTGTGGACCGACTTCGTGACCGCGCTGACCGATGCAGCCAGCGATTGGCTGGCGGGCGACCCGAGCGCCTCCCTCGAGGAGTCCCTGAGGGCGAACATCGAGGTATTCGCCGCCGACGCCGATGTGTTCATTGCGGTCTGCGATGAGGCGCCCTCCGACCCGGACGTGCGCGCGGCGTACGAAGCCGGCTTCTGGGGTTTCGTGGATGCCATCGAATCCCGTATTGGTGCGCTCCACCCGGAGATCGCCGATCCGCGGGGAACCGCAGAGGTACTGGTATCGATCGACGAGCGACTCTGGTATCGCAGGTTCAGGAGCTCGACTGACCGGGAGGTCATTGACGACACCTACCGCGTCACTCTCGAGGCATGGAAGGCAGTACTGGGCGAGTAGGCCGGATCCGCCGCCGCGGCAAGCCGACCCCGGCTTCGACCCGGCGACCGACTGCCGACTACCCCTGCGACCACTCCTGCTTCGGACCCGGGATCTTCAGCGTGACTGCGCCCTGCGCGAGCACGCCACCCTCATCAACCGCCTGGAAGGTGAGGCGCCACTCGCCCCGGGCATTGCGCGGGAAGGCGCGGCACTGCCACACCTCGGTGCTGTCCCACCTGCACGCCCCGATCACCTTCGTTGAGGATCCGGAGAGATTTGCCCGCAGCTGGTAGAGCGCAGGCTGATTGATCTTGGTCCCCTCAGCAACGCACGTGAAGTGCAGGCTGTTGAATCCTGAGCGCCGCTCGCACTCGACGCGGGCGGAGCCACCCACCGACGGGTCCCCGAACGGTGGGGCAATGGTGACCGTCTCGATCTGCCGGGCCACGATCTTCTTCGCGGCGTCGTATGCCGTCGTTGTCACCGTCCACTGGCCGCGGGTGAGGTCCACCGCGCACTGGTAG
>JADHKZ010000036.1 GCA_016780995.1 Thermoleophilia bacterium
TGGCAGCACCAGCGCCACACCTACGGGCCCGATGCCACCTACGACGACTTCGTGGGCCCGTTCGACGCCGGCACGGCCGATGCCGACATGGACTACATCGCGGCCACCTGCCGCGAGGCCGGGGCGCGGTACGTGGTGCTCACCACCAAGCACCACGAGGGGTTCTGCCTATGGCCCACGGCGCTGGAGCACCCCCGCAAGGGGCGCTACCACGCGCGGCGCGACCTGGTGGGGGACCTGGGCAATGCCGTGCGCGGAGCCGGCATGCGCATGGGGCTCTACTACTCGGGCGGGTATGACTGGCCCTACAACGACGCCCTGCTGGTGAACCCCGCCGACTCGGCGCTGGCCGTGCCCCACACCCCCGACTACGTGCGGTACGCCACGGCCCACGTGCGCGAGCTCATCCACAGGTACCAGCCCTCGGTGCTATGGAACGACGTCTGCTGGCCCGCGGGCGGCGACCTGGCGGCGCTGTTCGCCGAGTACTACGACGCCGTGCCCGACGGGGTGATCAACGACCGCTGGCTGGAGCCCACCATGCACCGCGGCGCGGTGAGCGACGCGGTGGCACGCCTGGGCGGCCTCATGCTGCAGCGCTTCTGGTCGCACGTGCCCGACGCCGACAAGTCGCTCACCTTCCCCGCCACCCACCACTACGACTTCCGCACGCCGGAGTACGCCACCTTCGACTCCATCCAGGAGAAGAAGTGGGAGTCCACGCGCGGGGTGGGGCACTCGTTCGGCGCCAACCGCAACGAGCGCCCCGAGGACATCGTGACCGCCACCGACCTTGTGCGGTCGTTCGCCGACATCGTGTCGAAGAACGGCAACCTGCTCATCGGCATCGGCCCCGACCAGCACGGGCGGTTCCCCGACGAGCAACTGGTGCCGCTGCGCGGCCTGGGCGCGTGGCTGGCCACCAACGGCGAGGCCATCTACGGCACGCGGCCGTGGCTCACCGCGCAGGCCACCACCACCGAGGGCACCGACGTGCGCTTCACCCAGCGGGGCGGCCAGGTCTACGCGCTGCTGCTGGACCTGCCCACGCGGGAGTTCGGCATCCGGGGCCTGGATGCATCCGCGCTCACCCAGGTGCGCCTGCTGGGCATTGACCAGCCGCTGGAGTGGTGGGTGGCCGACTCCATGCTGCGGGTGCGCCTGCCCGAGCGCCTGCCCCCCTCACCCGTGCACGTGCTGGCGCTGGGCGAGGACGCCCGCCCCACAGGCTGATCCGGCTACCGGGTGGCGTGCCGCGACTTCGAGCGCGCCAGCAGCAGCGCGAACACCCCCAGCGCGAGGAGGGTGATGACCGCCCATGGCACCACCGGCCACCACGATCCATCGGAGTCGGGGCTGGTGAGCACCCAGGTGATGGCCAGGCCGGTGGCCACGGCGGCCACCGCCATGGTGACGCCGCTGGCGATGCGCACGATGAGCTCGACGACCGACTCGGAGGGTTCCACCAACGTAGTGTCCCTCATCAGCACGGTAAGCGCATAGGGGGATCGCCATGAGGAAGACCACCATCGGCCTGATGGCCACGGCGTTGGCCGGGGCCGGGGCGCTCGGCGCATCCACCGCCACGGGAACCATTGCCTGGGTGTCCACCGCGGGCAACCCCGGCGCCAATGCCCCGCTCATCGTGGCGAATGACGACGGCTCCAACCCGGTGCAGATGGCACGCGGATCGCAGCCCATCCTCTCGCCGAACGGCGCGCGCCTCGCGTATCAGGTGGTGTCGCAGACGGTCACCGCCTGGCGCGTGATGGACATCGCATCGCGCACGGTGGTGCCGGTGGCCCGCGGCTGCGCCGAGTACGGCAGCGCTCGCTGGACGCCCGACTCCACGCGCTTGGTGTGCGGCACCTTCTCCACCAGGCGGGGCGGCATCATCACCGGCCAGGGGCTGGCCATGGCGCAGGTGCCGGCCACCCTGGTGCCAGGCACGCCCATTCCGCTCACCACGCTCATCCCCGCGCGCGGCAACAACGTGGAGCCGCCCGCCCAGGGCGTGAGCTTCTCGCCCGACGGCACGCGCATGGCGTTTGCCACCGCGGCCTGGAACAAGCCCACCAGCGTGTTCGTGGCCCCCATCGCCGACCTGTCGCAGCGCACCCGCGTCCTGGCAAGCGCGACGAGCCCCGTGTGGGGCCCGAGCGCGCTGGCGGCCACGCGCGTGCAGAACGTGACCGTGCGCCTGGGCGGCGAGCGCACCCGCACCGTGCAGCAGAACGTGTGGACCGTGAACCCCGACGGCACGGGTGCGCGAGCCATCACCTCGTTCCGCGCGCGCGGGCTGGTGTACGGCCCCTACGCATCGTTCTGGACACCGGACGGCGCCACCATCGTGGGCAGCATCGGCGGCCAGGACTACGTGCGCAGCGCCACGTTCGCCGTGGCCACACGCCGCACAACCATCCTGCAGCGCGGCACCGACACCTTCCCCGTGGCGGTGTCGGCCGACGGCCAGTGGATCGCCTTCCAGCCGGCCACCGAGTCCACGCGCTATCCGCTGCGCATGATGCGGCTCGACGGCACCGGCGCGCGCACCATCGCCCGCAACGCCGCGATGCCCAGCTTCAGCGCCAACTGGAGGCCGTGAGCTTCTTCTCCAGTCCCACCACCAGCGAGATGACCACGCCGGCCACGGCCGCCGCCCCCCACGTCCACGCGGGGACGGCGGCCGTGCCGAACACCGCCTGCATGGGCCCCGTGTAGGTGAACGCCAGCTGAAGCAGCACCATGCCGCCGACGCCCACCAGGATCCAGCGGTTGGAGAAGGCCCCCATGCGCATGAATGACCCGCTGAGGGACCGGCAGTTGAGCAGGTAGAAGGCCTCGCCGATCATCACGGTGTTCACGGCCACGGTGCGGGCCGCGGCCTCCGATGCCCCGACGGCGAGTGACCACTCGTACAGCGCGAACGTGGCCGCCACCAGCAGCACCCCCACCAGCAGCATGCGGCGCAGGAGAAGGCCCGACACGATCGGCGCGGCCGGATCGCGCGGCGGGCGGGTCATGGTGCCGGGCTCCAGGCGCTCCACCGCCAGGGGCAGACCCAGCAGGATGGCGCTGGTCATGTTGATCCACAGGATCTGCGTGGGCAGCACGGGAAGTGCCATGCCCAGCAGCACGGCCACCAGCACCAGCAGGCCCTGCGCGATGTTCACCGGCAGGGTCCACACGATGAACTTGGTGATGTTGTCGAACACGCGGCGGCCCTCGCGCACCGCGGCGGTGATGGTGGCGAAGTTGTCGTCGGCCAAGACGATGTCCGAGGCCTCCTTGGCCACCTCGGTGCCGCCCTCGCCCATGGCCACACCGATGTCGGCCTGGCGCAGCGCCGGGGCATCGTTCACCCCGTCGCCGGTCATGGCCACCACCTCGCCCTGCGCCTGGAGGGCCTCCACCAGGCGCAGCTTCTGCTCGGGCGACACCCGTGCCACCACGTCCACGCCCTCCACGCGGCGCATGAGGGCCTCGGAGTCGTGCACGTCGAGGTCGGCGCCGGAGATGGCCACCGGGTCGTCGTGGCCGGCGATGGCCAGCCGGCTCCCGATGGCCGCGGCGGTCTCGCGCTGGTCGCCCGTGACCATGATCACCCGCACTCCGGCGGCGCGGCATTCGGCCACGGCCTCAACGGCCTCGGGGCGCGGCGGGTCGAGCATGCCCACCAGCCCCAGCAGCACCAGGTCGTGCACGTCGTCCTCGTCCAGCGAGCCCAGGCCAGGACGGCGGGCCTCGGCCACGGCCAGCACGCGCAGGCCCTGGGCGGCGAGGTCACGTGCGGCGTGGCGCACCGCCGCGGGGTCGACGGCCACGTGGCCATCGGGCGTGCGCTGGGACGTGGTGCGCTCCAGCACCCGCCCCACCGCGCCCTTCACGTGAACCACCGCGTCATCCTCGCCGTGCCGGTCGAGCGTGGCCATCCAGGCGCGCTCCGACGAGAACGGGATCGACGCCACGCGCCTCGTGTTGCCCCGGAGCTGCTCCACGTCAACACCGGCCTCCGCGGCCGCCGCCACGATGGCCGACTCGGTGGGGTCACCGCTGGTGGCCGTGGCATCGCTGCACAGCACCCCCGCGCGCAGGCAATGCGCGCGGTCCGCCGCGAGGGCCACGTCCGACACCGTCATGCGATTGAGGGTGAGCGTGCCGGTCTTGTCGCTGCAGATCACCGTGGTGCTGCCCAGGGCCTCCGCCGCCGGCAGGCGCCGCACGATCGCCTGGCGACGGGCCATGCGGCTCACGCCGATGGCAAGCGCGATGGTGACCGCCGCGGGCAGGCCCTCGGGGATGACGGCCACCGCCAGCGCCACCGCGGCCGTGAACATCTCGGCCGCGGGCTCGCCACGCACCAGGCCCACCAGGAACGTGATGAGCCCCAGCGCCACGATGCCGATGGTGAGGACCACGCTGAACCGGCGGATACGCGTGGTGAGGGGGGTGTCGAGGTCGGCTGCCTCGCCCACCAGGCTCTGGATGCGGCCGATCTCGGTATCCGCACCGGTGGCCATTACCAGTCCGTCGCCGGTGCCCGTTACCACCAGCGTGCCGGCGTAGGCCATGTTGTCGCGATCGGCCAGCAGGGCGCCGCCGGGCACCGTGGCCGCGTTCTTGCCCGAAGGCACCGACTCGCCCGTGAGCATCGATTCGTCCACGCGCAGCGCCGAGGCATCGGCCAGACGAAGGTCGGCCGGCACCCGGTTGCCCTCGGCCAGATGCACCAGGTCGCCGGGCACCAGTTCGGCGGCGTCCATCTGGGTGCGGCGGCCGCTGCGCGTGACCGTGGCCATTGTGCGGGTCATGGCCATCAGCGCACGCAGCGCGCCCTCTGCGCGCGCCTCCTGGACGAACCCGATCACCACGTTCAGCAGCACCACGGCCAGGATGACCGTCGCATCGACGTACTCGCCAAGCGCAAGGGTGACCGCCGCAGCGGCCAGCAACACGTAGATGAGCGGGCTCGCGAACTGGCCTGCGAGGCGCCGGCCTGCGCCCCGGCGCTGAGGCGGGGGGAGTTCGTTCCGGCCGTGACGGGCGAGGCGGGCCCGCGCATCCGCGGGGGACAGGCCTCGACGGGTGTCGGTGCGCAGGAGCGCCTCGACTTCTCCGATCTCCAGTTCGTGGATGCCGCCGACCCCTCACGTCGTGATCACGACCGGGGGCACCCATTGTTCCTCGGCCCTGCTCGTGCCCATGCGCCACGGGTATCCCGGAACCCGCGGCGCATGGGCCGGATCACGCCGTGCACCCTGTCCGCGTCAGCAGGCCACGACCAGGTTGAACGGGGCCGCCACGCTCGCGCCGAGGCCGTTGCGCACCACCACCGTGATCGCCTGCGCGTTGCCTGCCGTGGGGGCGGCGTACAGGTGGATCTGGTTGTCCGGGTTTGCCCCCGGGTCGGCGGACGGCGTGGCGGTGGCCGTGCACTGCGACACGTTCACCGGGAACGTGACGGCGTAGGTTCCGGGCGCCGAGAACTGCGCCGACAAGGCGGTGCCACCCGGCCCCACCGTGCCCGCCGCCGATATCGCGCCCGCGTACACGGGATGGCTGAGGTTCGACTGCGTCCACCCCTGGCCCGCGCCGGTCACCTGCGGCAGCGGCGTCACGCCGTTTCGCCCGGTGTTGATGGCGTCGGTGGCAGCCGTGCGGATGGCTGCCAGGTAGTTGAGCGCGGAATTGGACCGGCGCACGGCCGCCTGTGAGATGCGCTGGTTGATGATCAGCTGCTGGGAGGCCGACGTGGCGCCGTGCTCAGACGCACCGTTGCCGCCTGAGCTGAAGGCGGCGCCGGCGGCGACTGCCCCGGCCACTGCCAGGCCGGTGGCGACGATCGCGATCGGGCCCCTCGGGAATCCGGACATCGTGTTTCCTTCCGTCGGGTGGTCCGCGGGGACCACCGTTTTCCGCTTGTCCGTCAGCATGGAGTGTGCCAGCGACCGGCGGCGCCGATCCCTAGCCTTTCCGCGGTGAGCACCGCTCCCACATCTCCCGGTGCGCCGCGTCGTTCCGGCCTGGTGCTGTCGGCGCTCATCCTGGGGGCGCTGGTCTGCAACATCAACCTGGCCGTGGCCAACGTGGCGCTGCCCGATATCGGCCGCGCCCTCGACTCATCGCAGACCGCCCTCACCCTCATCGCCGTGGGCTGCACCCTGGGCCTTGCCATGTCGGTCCTCTACTTCGGCGCCATCGGTGACCGCTACGGCCGCAAGCTGCTCCTGCTCACCGGCCTGGGCCTGACGGTTCCCGCAAGCGCCATCAGCGCGTGGGCACCCACCACCGAGGTACTGGTGGCCGGGCGCATCTTCACCGGCATCGCCGCGGGCATGGCCTACCCCACCACGTTGGCCCTCATCACGGCGCTGTGGGCCGAGGGGCCCAAGCGCGTGAAGGCCATCGCGCTGTGGTCGGGCGTGAGCGCGGGCGGAACCGTGCTTGGCCCCGTGCTGGCCGGGCTGCTCCTGGAGCGCTACTGGTGGGGCTCGGTGTTCCTCATCGCAGTGCCCCTCGCCGTGCTGGGCTTCGTGCTTGTGGCCATGTCTGTGCCCGCGCACGTGCATGAGTCATCCGACGCCGTGGACCACATGAGCGGTGTCATCTCGGTGGTGATGATCGCGGCCCTGGTGCTGGGCATCGGCATCATCTCGGCACCCGGCAAGCTGGAGATCGCGCTCATCATGGTGGCGGTGGCCGTGGTGCTCATCGCCGTCTTCGCGTGGCGGCAGCTGCGTGCGAAGGACCCCCTGTACGACCTGCACTACGCCAAGCGGCGCCTGTTCTGGGTGCCCGCCATCGCGGGGATGATCATCTTCGGGTCGCTGGTGGGATCGATGTTCATCGGCCAGCAATTCCTGCAGAACATCCTCGACTACTCCACCCTGGAGGCCGGCACGGCAATCCTGCCCGCGGCCATCGGCATGGTGGGTGCGGCACCGATATCGGCACGCCTGGTGGTGCGCATCGGATCGCGCGACACCATGCTGCTGGGCTACGCGTTCATCCTGCCGGCGTTCCTCGTGATGCTGTTCGCGTGGGGCGAGGGAACGGCGTATGCCTGGGTGGGCTTGGCGTACCTGCTGGTGGGAATCGGGGCGGGGCTCGCGCTCACGCCGGCCGCGCGATCGCTCACCGGATCGGTGCCGGTGTCGCGGGTGGGCATGGCGTCGGGCACCGCCGATCTCCAGCGCGACCTGGGCGGGTCGATCATGCAGGCGCTGCTCGGCACCATCCTCACCATCGGGTACGCATCGGCCTTCACGGCGCAGATCAACGCCTCAGCAGCCGCAGGCGAGGTGTCGGAGGCCACCCAGAGTGCGCTGACGCAGTCGTATTCGAGTGCCGCGGCGCTCGCCGAGCGCTACCCCGAGTACCAGGCGCAGATCATCGGCGCAGCGCAGCAGAGCTTCGTGGACGGCGCCAACTGGGCCTACGCCGCCGGGGCCATCGCCGTGGTAGTGGGCGCCATCCTCGTGCGGCTTGCCTACCCGCGCCTGGACGGCGAGAAGGAGCGCATCGCCGAGTACGAGCGCGAGGACGCCGCGGTCACCGCGGCGTGATGCACCCCGCCACCATGTCGCGCAGCAGGGCGTGGTCCACATCCCAGCCCGACGGCACCGTGACCTCCACACTCTGGAAGCCCTAGCGGGGGCGGGGCGGGGTTCGTGGGGATTCGCCGCGCTGGGGGTACGCTTCCATGATGCGGCTCGTGATCTTCATCTGCGCAGCAGCATTCAGCGCGGCGCTGCTTTTGTCGGGGTGTTCGTATGGCGACGACCCCGGGGGGCGCTACTACGACGACCGACCAATCCCGCGCTGTGCGAACTACGCAGGAACAGCGCGAGACTCCGGCTACCCATGCCGTGTCGGCAGCAGGATCATCTATGGCCCTTAGCGCGGGGCGCGCTTGTCGACCGCTGGCGGCATTCGGGGAATGCGGCGGCGGCGCGAGCAAACGGTCGTGACGGGCCCCGAAGGACTCCGGTGCTGCCTAGGAGCGTGGCTCCACACGGTCGCGGAGGACACTCCCGCACTGAGAGCGCACCCCTGCGGCGAGGCCTGCGTACCCGATCGGCTCGCCAGCTAGCCGTCGGGCCGTGGCCTCGCCCATCGACTTCCATCCGTTCTCCTGGATGACTCCACGGCCCATGACCCAGAAGCACCAGTCGTCGGTATTGGTGATGTCGTACTCGCTCCGGCTCTTGGCGAGGTAGGCAGAGAGCACGTACACGTCGGCCGCGAAGCCCTGCTTTGAGCGCAGCCCGGTCCACTTCAGATCGGACAGGGTGGCCTGCGCCCAGTTCTGGAGGTATGCGCTTGCCTTCACTTCCACTCGGCAACGGTCGTCCACGAGGAGGTCGTAGGGCTCCCAGGCGCCGATCGTCGTGTCGAGACAACCCAGGGCACGACCGACTAGGTACTCGGCGATCTCCCTCGCTCTCTTGTCACCCGCTCAGGGAGCGCTGAGGAATACCTGATCGACAGTGCTCTCCAGAACGTGCCCCGATGCGGCGATCAACTCCGCGTTCTCGGCCATGAACTTGTCCAGCACCCCAGGTCCGGCCTGAAGAACCGCACACAGCTTTGTGGGGTCCTCCTTGCTGACCCCGCGAAACACAGCAGTTATGCCGGCAGCCTGCTGCATCGGGACAGAGGCGTCGAATGTCGTGACCCATTCCTCGAAGGAGGTTGTGACGTTGAACGTGAGGACGTGCGTTTCCATAGGAGCCTCCGCTTCTCGCAGACAGTGTCGAACAATCCTTCGTCCACTCAAGCAGACCAACGTGTACCTCGGCCGCCCATGCTGCACGGCTCGGGGCTAACGCCTGTTCGTGATCCGGCTGCGCCAGCCGGTGCCTGCCGCTACTCGGTGACGCGCCAGAAGCGAGGGGCGAAGGGCTCCGGGTCCGGGCGGTCGTCGTGCACGGGGTCAACGTGCACATCTCCCTGCGTCTCGCTCGCAGTGAGCCCACGACTCTTCCCCTTGCAAAAGCACAGAACACATGATTTGTTGAGCGCGTGAGTTGGAGGACCCTCCTCGGCCGTCGTCGGTCAGGCTTGAAGCGGCTCGCCAGCGCGCTTGTCGTTATTGCCGTTGCCCCGGCTGTGGGGTCCGCGAGCGTCACGGATCAGCTCAACGCGGCACTGAACGGACCGGGTGTCCTTTTCCGCACCCCCGACTTCATCGAGGGAGAGAAGGTTCCAGGCACCTACCTCTCCAACCAGATCGATCCCCCCACAAGCGTCTATCAAACCCCTGGAGACAACGGTCCTAACAAAGACGGCAGTTGGGGTCTTTTCGATTTCGGCCAACCGTCTCCATGGTGCGGCGCTGAACCCGACACGGAGCCGGTGAGGGACGTATGGGGCCATAGCTATTCGGTCGGAAAAAACACTTCCACGCTCTTCGATGGATATTTCGGCCACCCGTACAACACCACCGGGGACTGCAACTACGACGCCTACCAGTACGCAATCGTCGGCAAGGCTGCGATCGGGGACATCAAGTCAATTGCAGGCCCCTTTTACCCGACGGATGCCAACGCGCTTGATGCGCGTTTCGCCAGCTACGCCGACTCACAAAAAAACCCACCAACTAAGGCAGCAGACGGTAGGGGTTGCCACTACGACGGCAGCGATAAAGACGGATGGGTTCCTAACCAGACAGACGCAAGGAACTCCAACGGCGTGGCGCTTGTGGGGACCGAGCGATGCGCGTGCATGGACCCCGCGGCACTATCGCCACAGGCATGGGTTAGTCAGTGGATTCGTTATGCAGGAGATGCCAAGGGCGACGGAGGGGCCAATCCCAACTCAAAGGCGACCTGGCTTGTCCTGAGCCCATATACCAACGACAACCCTCCCTTCTGGTTCAACTCTGAAAGGGGCCAAAACACGGGCTACCAAGAGCGGACCGTTAAGAACGGGGCGTATCTCCAGTACACGTCTTGGGACGCAGGTGGAGGTGGACGCAACAATAAGGCCCCAATGTGGGGGCTAGACCTGGCCTCGTGCTGGTACGAGGACCCCGGGCCCATGGTGGCTCTTCAGAACGAGCTCTGGGAGCGACGAGGTGAGTGGTGGAATGGCTACGCGCCACGGCCACCTACGGGGCATGAACAACTCACCGACCCAATCGGCGTGAAGTACTACTGGGGCTGGAATGAGGTCGTGCTCGACAAGGCAAAGTTCGACGCAGCAACGGTTGCCAATGTGATCAAGCTCCCTGCCGCCCAGGCGCGTATTGCAGAGCTCAGCCCGGCCGCCCAGCAGCAGCTCGGGAGAGATCTCGCGGCTTCCCCGAGGGATCTGCCCGTTGTGGTGATGTCAGAGAGCCTTGTCCCGGGAACGGAAAACAACCCCCGGTTCAGGCGGTCGTTCTCCTGCCAGCCATACGATTTCGGCTCCATCGCGATCTCCTGCCCGAGTCCGCCGCCCCCCCCAGACCCGAGCGGAGGTGGTGGAACTGGGGGAGAAGTAGTGCCGAGCTCCAGCACGGGCGTGATCGTCCCTTCTGATCCCGCCAAAAAAACCGAGCCGTGCTCACAGACCTTCTTCCAAATGGCAGGACGAACCGCCACGTTCGACTCCTCGCGCAAGGCGTGGAAGCTCGTGAGTCGGATCAAGATCATGGAAGATGCAGAGGAAGCGTGCCGGACCGATCTCACGTTCATCTACACGAACGTCCAAAGGAACAAGCGGTTCAAGCAGCTGCCGGGATCGACCCTCGGATACCGCACGCTCAAGGGAAAGAACTTCAGCGCTCCGGTAATCAGCTGGCCGACCACTAAGGAGATGAAGTACCAAAGCGGTGGGAAGAAGAACGCCCGCTTGGTCCTCGTTAGCTATGTCGTCAAGCCAGCATCCATCAAGCCCAAAGACATCCGAGTCGATATCGTCAGGGTAATCCCGACGAACCCCGCAGCGCCGGTGTCGGAGTCAAACCGCAAGGGCGCACAGCAGAGCGTCCTGACCACTAAGACGGGCTGGGCGCAGGTCATCAGCCGCCCCACGCCGTAGCAGGGACTCGCCCTCGCGCGCCAAGTCCACCGAGGCCCGGCTCACCCTGTAGAGCTTCTGCGGACTCTCCGCTTGGGCCACGAGATCTGTATCCCGCTGTCCATCGGGTGTCAGCAGGTCGTTCTACCTCCCCACGCCCGCGGCGAGTTTCCATGGCGCGGGCATGCGCGTTCCAGGGCTACGGCATACCCGTGATCCGGCCGCGCAAGCCAGTGCCTGCCGCTACTCGGTGACGCGCCAGAAGCGAGGGGCGAAGGGCTCCGGGTCGGGGCGGTCGTCGTGCACGGGGTCAACGTGCACATCTCCCTGCGTCTCGAGGCGCATGAGCACCGTGATGAACTCACGCCCGCCGATGTCGATCCCATCCGAGCGAACCCTCTCGTAGAGGAAGGCCTCGCGCACGGGCTCACCCGATGCGCGGAGGTGGTGGAGCGCCGCTGCGGCGGCCCGATCGCGCGTCTCGTCATCCATGCCGCGATCCTCGCCCGGCCCGCAGGCACCCTTCCCGGCGGCGTATCCTCGCCCACATGGAGGCCGCATGAGCACCCGTCTCGCTGTGGTCCATTCCGACGATCTCGGGATGGCATACGCCGACCATCCCGCCGACCGGCGCGATCCTGGGCGGTGCGAACCTGAGGACCGCGAACCTGGCTGGCGTCACGTGGGCCAATACCACCTGCCCCAACGGCACCGTGACCTCCACCGGCTGCGCGACCTAGCGGGGCGGGGCGGGGTTCGGCGGCATCCGCCCGGCCGCCGAAGTTATAGGTGAGAATCGCTCTCATCCGGTCTGAATAGATAAATCCAGAGAGGGCAGGCGCTTCATGCGCCGCACCTCACAACGCGCGTGCATGCAGGGATTGTGACTCGCGCGAGTCGCGGGTGATGACGCGCGCTTCTCTGCAACGATCCGCTCGATCACGCGCCTATAGGTGGGTTGCCCGGCTAGTCCTTTGACCCGTGCAGCCGCTGGGTTAGGTCACGGCAAATCCGCTGACCGATCCCCCTTACGACGTAAGCCCCGATAGTCCATCATCCGCGCAGTAGGTCATTTGTCACTGCGTCGGGAGACAAACATCATGGGGCTCTTCATCATTCCGCTCACCGCCATAATCGCCTTGGGAATCGGCATCGGCCTTCCCGTCCTCGGCGCCCAGCGCGAAGCTGCCGCCAAGAACGATGGGTCCTAGCGCGATGGACAGCAAAGGCGCTTACCCGCGCGTTCAGCGAGCGGCCAATGTCGTCATCCTGCTTGCAGCGGGACTTCCTTGGCGCGGGCTACCCGTACCGCTCCTCGTGCCACCCCGGACTACCAGGCCGCGCTAGACGGGCCCGGCATGTGATGTTTCTGGACAGTAAGGGGACGTACCGGCGTGTTCTGCGGTGGGCCAACCTGATCATCTTGCTTGCAGCGGGAGCCCTTGCGTTGACGATAGGCCCCTTCCGCTGACGATCCGGGCGAGTTCTTCACCCGCGCCCGTGACCGCCCACCAGAAACCCCCCCCCTCGACCACCGGCCCGCGTGAGAAAAGGGCTAGGCCACGCCCCCCGGCGTGCCGGTCCCCCGGAATGGACCGCCCCCCCGGCCATCTCGAGCAACGATGAGCGGAAAACCTGCCATGAGCAGGGAATTGAGGGTGTTTTATATTATGTATACAGCGACCCGCCTTGCGGGGCGTGCGGTCGCTGTGATGGGGGCACCCGTTCGTCCCCCTATGCCCATCCGTGTGACGCGCGTTGCGTGTTCGCCGTCACGGTCATTCGCGGATGCCTTTCATCCCTCATGCAGCCGGGGGCGGGCAACGACGGGGGCTGTGCAACACCTGGGAGCGCGGGGCGATCCCGTGGGGCACCGCTCATCGGGACCGCCCGCCGCCAGTCGTGCCAGCCATGCCCCACGCGGGCACAGGTCCTGGCGATGTCCCACCTTGGCGTCCCACCTTGCCTTTGGAGCCGGGCCGCGTCAGACGCCATCAGCGCGAATGGCCCATGGCTATGAGCCATTCGCTGAGTGCCCCCGGCAAGATTCGAACTTGCGACACCAGGATTAGGAATCCTGTGCTCTATCCCCTGAGCTACGGGGGCGACACGCGAGCTGATCGGCTCCGCTCCGGCAATCTAGCCGGGAGGCTGGCACCGGTCCTGCCGCCAGCCTGTACCGCTTGAGCCCTCACGACCCGATCAGCGCTTGAAGTTCTTCGCCTGCGCTCCTGCCAGGTCAAGGGCAACCGCGGCCAGCAGCAGGCCCGCCCACCAGTTGACGGGGTCGAAGGTGAGCGGGGCGTCGGTGATGAACAGCGTGGTGACGAGCCACGTGATGAACCACAGGACGGCCATGCAGCCACGGTAGATCGCTACCCGAGCCCGCGGGGCCCCGCGCGCGCACGGGGCGCACATGCCTGAAAGGGGGGTCGGCAGGGGCTCAGGCGGCGAGGCCCGGCCGGATGTCCACCACCTGCAGGCCGGGGATGCCCGAGAAGTCGTCGGGGTTGGCGGTGTGCACCGCAAGGCCATTGGCCAGCGCCACCGCGGCGATGAGGGCGTCGAACCCACGGGATCGCACGTCGCGGCCCCACGGAGAGCTCGGCGATGGTGACCGCCCATATGCATCCGATCGCGGGGAGCACCGCGCTGGTGTCGAGCAGGCCCATGGCCATGGTCACCCAGGCCAGCGGAGGAACGCGGTCCACCGCGGCGTCCAGGTCAGCGCGCAAGCCGGCGGGGCCACAGGCGGCAGGTTGCGCGCGCGTTCCACCTGCAGGTCCCTCGGTGTGTTACGTTCGTTAAGTGGCATGCAAGAGACACGTACTGGCGCGTGTCCTCTCGGGAAGCGCAGCGACGGTCGCGCTGATCGGGGCGGCCCAGGCTATGGCCTACGACGTGACGCCGGCACCCGCCGCAGTCGACTTCGGCACGGTTGCGCCCGGAACCACCTCGGCGGCGCAGGTGGTGACCTTCACCAATCCCTTCTGGCCGAGCGTGGGCTGGAACCTGGCCGACCCGGCGGCGACCATCACGGGGGCCGACGCGGGCGACTTCGCAGTCGCATCCACCACGTGCGCCACGCTGCTGCAGGCCACGTGCACGGCAACCGTGGCATTCACGCCCACCGGGGTCGGGAGGCGCGACGGCGCGGTGGAGTTGATCCAGAGCACCGGCGGGGTGGCGTCGGCGGCCACGCTGACCGGCACCGCCATTGCATCGCCATCGCTCATCACGGCGAGCCAGTCCGGCTTCGCCAACCCCACGGCTGGCACGGCGACGACCGGGGTGGTGACGTTCACCAACACCTCATCGGTGGCGATCCCCCTTGGTGCGGCATCGATTGCCGGCAGCAGCGCGCTCACCCTGCCGGCGGGCGGGGTGAACACCTGCAGCGGAGCCACGCTGCCCGCAGGGGGGCAGTGCGGCGTGCAGGTGTCGTTCCTGCCGACCGCGGCGGGCACGGCGACGGCCACGGTGTCGCTTGCCAGCACGGGGCTGAGCGGGCCCGCCAACGGGGCGGTATCGGTGACGGCCGCCGCCGCCGTTGCCGCGCTTCCCTTCTACTCGGGGAACGTGCCGATCTGCCATCGCACGGGTAATGGCGGCTACGTCTTCAACGCCCCGAACTACAGCTCCATCGTCGGAGGCAGGGGCCACGGCAGCCACTCCGGCGACATCATCCCCGCCTTCAACTACCCCGGCGGCTCCTACCCCGGCAAGAACTGGCCACCCAGCGGCCGTGCCGCGAGCTCAACGTGCGTACGGGCCCTCATCGCCGGAGCGACCCCGCCCGCGAACACCCAGTTGCGCCCGCCGAATCCCCCGGTGCAGCAGACGGTGACCCTGTGCCACGCGACCGGCCCGGGCACGTGGATGACGACCCGCGTGCCCGCGGACCAGGCCTATGACATCCACGGGCGCCACCGCCAGGACATCATCCCACCCTTCACGCTGCGCACCGCCAGCGGCAACGTGGCGTTCCCCGGGCAGAACTGGGATCGGGACGGACGCCGGATCATCCAGAACGACTGCCGCGCGCCCGCGATGGTATCGACGCTCACCCCGACCGATTCGGTGACGCTCTGCTCGGTGCCCACCGACGGCCGGTACGCCCGCCTCAGCCTGTCGATCCCGAACGCGCTGGCCTACGCCCGCACGGACCCGACGGCGATCATCCCCCCGTTCTCGTACCGGGACGGGTCGTCCACGCGACGATTCCAGGGGCTCAACTGGTCATCCCGCGGGAAGGCCACCTTCAACAACGGCTGCGTCGATCCCGATCCGCCGGTGCAGCGGATCACGCCGTCGGTGCAGTGCGTGCAGGTGGCCGCCGACGGCACCCTGACCGCGTACTTCGACGTGTCGAACCCGAACGGGTCCACCATCCCGGTGGCGCCCGGGGCCGGCAACCAGGTGACCGGGTCGGGCTTCACCGCGCCCACGCCTCCCGGGGCTTTCGCCCCCGGCACCGCCCCGCGCGTGCTGACCGTGACTGGCATCCCGCGATCGGGATCCGCGACGTGGTCCATCACGGCAGGGGGGATCACCTCCACCGCCGTGGCCTCAGGCCTCTCGCCTGCCTGCGCGGTGCCGCCGGAGCCGCCGAAACAGATCGGCGTGTTCGTGTCGTGCATCCGCTCGGAGGGCGGCACCTATGGCGTGGTGTTCGGGTACGAGAACGGCGGCACGACGCCGGTGACGATCCCCGCGGGCACGGCCAACGGCGTGGTGCTCTCGTCGGAGTCGACGACCGATGCGCCCAACCGCGGTCAGGTGACCACCTTCGCGCCGGGCCGCAACCCATCGGCGTTCGAGGTGAAGGGCGTGCCGCGCGGGACCACCATCTCGTGGATCGTGGCCGTCGCACCGATCGCGCCCGGCACGGTCCTGGCCCAGGCCACGCGCGTGGCGGGAGCCACCGTGCCCGATGGCGCCCCAGCCTGTGCCACGACGCCGCCGACCCCCACCACCGTGCCGCCCACGACCGGGCCGCAGCCACCCGACCTGACCTCGCTGGTGCCCATCGGCGTGCAGGTGACCTGCGTGCGGAGCAACGGGAACGGCAGCTTCGACGCCATCTTCGGGTACACCAATGCGAACCCCGTGGCCATCACGGCAGCGGCCGGGCCCCTGAACCGGGTAACGCCCTCGCTCGGCGGAACCGGGGATGACCAGGGGCAGGTGCAGGAGTTCCTGCCGGGGTCCCTGGACAACG
>JADHKZ010000037.1 GCA_016780995.1 Thermoleophilia bacterium
TGCCCGATCTTCCCGGTGTCGTGCACGTGGGGACCGCGGCAGAGATCGATGAAGTCATGCTCCTGGTACAGCGACACGTCTGCCTCGCCCTGGCGCGAGAGCTCCTCCACCTGGTCCACCTTGTACGGCTGGCCGCGCTCGGCGAAGAACGCCCGGGCGTCGTCGATGCTCATCACGCTGCGCTCGAACGGCGCCTTGCTCCCCGCGATGCGGTTGATCTCGGCCTCGATGGCCGGGAAGTCATCCTCGGTGATGGGCCGGTCGAGCTCGAAGTCGTAGTAGAAGCCATCCGCGATGGGCGGGCCGAAGCCGAAACGGGTGCCCGGGAACAGGCTCATCACGGCCTCGGCCATCACGTGCGCGGCCGAGTGGCGCATGACGTACAGGTGGTCGTCACCGCTCTTGCCCGTGACGATGGCGATCTCCTCGCCGTCAGCGAGTGGCCGCGCGAGGTCGCGGATCTCATCGCCCACCCTCACCGCCAGGGCGGCCTTGGCAAGCCCCGGCCCGATGGCCGCGGCGGCGTCGTGGCCGGTCGCCCCCTCGGGAAGGTCGAGACGGTTCCCATCGGGGAGGACTACGTGCATGCGGTCTGGGTGCTCCTGGGCAGGCGGTCGAAACGGTGACCGATGCTAGCAACGGCCCGGCGCTCCCCGGACCCCCTTGCGACCCCCGCGCGATGGGCGGAAGATGGCCCCATCATGCGCTGGCTGCTCTGCGGATCATCCCCCACTCCGGTCGCCCGTCGGGTGATCCCCGCCGTGGGGGTGTCGCTGGTGCTGGCCCTGTTCGGCACGGCGTTCCTGGTGCTGGCGCCCGAGATCCCGGGGCCGGGCTGGGTGCGCGGGGCGTATGTGATGTTCGTGGTGGTGGTTCTCAAGCTGCCGCTCATCGCCATCCTGTGGTGGATGATCGCCCGCAATCGCGAGTGGCCGCACGCCAAGCCCACATGGCTGCCGCCCGAGCAGGCCGAGATCCTGGCCTACCTGGAGAACGAGTCCCAGCGCGCCGCCCTCATGCCCGACTCGGTGGAGCGCCTTGAGTACCTGTCGCAGGAAGCTTGGCACGTGGCCGACCGCCTGGAGGGCAACGCCAAGGTGGACGCCCTCACGGTGGCGCTGCGCATCGACCTCATCCGCGAGCGGGCGCGGCGCGAGCGCAGTGAGCACTGACCCCCTGCTGCGCGATACGCCGGGCATCGGCGATGGCCCCGACGTGGACCTGCTGCTGGCGGCGCTCACCGCCGAGCGCGTGGGCCAGCAGCTCCTGCTGGAGGGCCGCCCCGACCAGGCGGCGCCCTACATGCGGGCGGCCGCCGCGGCGTACATGGCGTCCTACCCGCTGGCGCAGCCGCGATCGTGGGGGCGCCTGATCGGCGCGGTGAAGGCGGCCGTGCTTGCCGGAGACGGCCGGCACGAGGCCGGACGGGCGCGGAACGACCTGGGCGATGTGTGCGACACGCCGCCCTCGTGCTACCTGGGTGCGCTGTGCGCAGTCGTGCTGGGCGACGACGCGGCCGCGCTGCGGCTGGCCCCCGGCATGCGCGATGGGGGCCCGGCATTCGCCCGGGCCGCGGACGGAATCGAGGCCATCGCACGCGACGATCCCCGCGCGCTCGACCAGGCCATCGGCGCGATCGAGGCCGACTTCGCCGCTCGCGATGCCCACCTCACGGGCATTCCCATCGCCGATACCGCGTTGATGCTCCGCCGAATCGCGACGCGCCGCATCGAAAATGAGAAGTAATGGTAAAGATCAGCCCCGCTTGACGCCGTAAGGCTTGTGCCCGCCGGAGGGTCATGTATAACCGTCCTATGCGTTCGGTTCATTCGTGAATCCGACACGCGTGGCGGCCGAGCGGCGGACGCGCCGAGATCGGGGGGTCTCGGCTAGCGCGGGAAATCGGGGGGTTCCCCGCGCCGTCCGCCGCCGGCCGCTTATGACTTTTCTGGGATGCTGACCCGGTGAACGGCGTTCGCGCACGCGTCCGGCATGCCGCCGAATCCCTCCTCCGCGCCAACTGGCGGCAGGGGACCAGCCGCGATGGCCGCGAGTACGCCTACACCTGTCCCGACGGGGCCAAGTACCCGTACCAGTGGTTCTGGGACTCCCTCATGCACGTGCTGGCGTGGAACGCGGTGGATCCCGGGCGTGCCGCCGCGGAGCTGAGGTCGCTGGCGGCAGCGCAGCAATCCGATGGCCTGATCGGCCACACGATCTTCTGGGACGGCCCCGTGCGGCTGGCCCGGCTGCCCTTCTACAACGTCCGCAGGCGGCTGGACAGGGCCACCGCCACCATCCAGCCACCGTTCCTGGGGTGGGCCTGGGCCGAGGTGTCCGACCGCCTCGGCGACGACGCCTTCCGCGACGAGGGCCGCCGCGTCACGCGCGACTACCACCGGTGGATCGAGCGGGAGCGCACCGACGATACGGGGCTCGCCTGGGTCATCCTCCCCGACGAGACCGGGTGCGACGCCTCCCCGGTGTTCGACCGCGCATTGGGGTGGCGCCGGCACGGCACGCCCGGGTTCGCCGCGCTGGTGGCCGAGGCCCGCCGCAACGACTACTCGTTCCATCGCATCCGGGCCGGCGGCGGCTTCACCATGGCCTGCCCCCTGGTCAACACCTCCCTCGCGCTCGGCTACCTGGGCCTGGCGGAGATGGGCGAACCGGGAGCCAGGGAGCGCGCCCGGGAGATCACCGCCTCCATCGTGACCCACCTGTGGGACGACCGCGCGGGCATCTTCCGGCTCATGAACCCCGACGGGTCGCTGGTTCCGGTATCGGCGTGGCAGGGGCTCGCGCCCGCGGCGCTGCCCGATCTCCCCGTATCCATCCGCGACCGCGTGGTGGACCAGTGGCTCCTGCGGGAAGACCGCTTCTGGCCGCCGCACCCCGTGCCATCGGTGAGCCTTGACGACCCCACGTTCATGCCCGGGGACGGCCGCATCATCCCCAAGTACTGGCGGGGCCCGTCGTGGCCCTTCACCCCCCCGTTCGCGCTGCCCGCCTTACTGATGGCCGATCGACATGCCGAGGCCGAAGTGCTGGTGGCGCGGCTGGATGAGCGTCTGGACGCGCAGGGGTTCCGCGAATACACCGACCCCCTGGACGGCACCGGCATGGGTGCCCGGGCCTTCAGCTGCCAGGCGGTGGTGCTGGCCCTGCACGGGTGGCTGGAGAGTCCCCCGCTGCCCGTAGGCGCCTAGGCGCCTACGACACGGCGGCCCAGCCCACGGCGGTGCCGAAGGTGTTCTTCTGCGCGAACAGCGGGTTGGTGGCGCTGGATGCCTGCGCGGGGTCCTGCGGGATGCGCCGCACCACCACCAGCTCGATGTTCGATTGCGACGGCATCGCCCGTGTCCTCCGCAGGAACGACACCAGCACCAGGCGGGCGTCCTTGCGCCCGAGCCCCGTCGAGTCCGACCCCTCGAAGCGGAACTCCCGGGCGGTGGGCCAACCCACCACCGGCGCGCTGAAGTCCTTGCCGGTGAGCTTCCGGAACCCCAGCGTGGACCCCGGCAGCTGCGCCAGGCGCGCCCCGGTCTTCTTGTTGCGGAAGATGAAGGTGAGGTTCACCCTGCACCACGCCTCGGCGTCCTCGTAGATGCGAATCCGCGACACCACCCGCACCGCGTTGGTGCCGTTGGGCGCCTTCTGGATGCGCGAGGTGCGCGCGTCCTGCTGGAAGAAGGTCTTCGAGCACGCCGCCACCGTCGGGGTGGGCGCGGGCGCGGGCGCCGGCGCCGGAATGGCCACGCTCGTGGTGGCGGCAGGCGGGTTGGCACCTGCGGATGAACTCACCCTCGCGCTGAGGGTGTACGTGGTGCCGGGCGCGAGCCCGCCCAGGCGCACGCCACCGGACGACAGCGCGGCGGAGGCCGTCGCCCCTCCGGGGCTGGCGGTCACCACCACGGTGGCGTCCTGCCAGGGACATGTCGTGGTGTCGGGGACCCAGGTGACGTCGGCCATGCTGGTGCCGGCAGCTGCCGTGATGGAAGTCGGAGAGGTAACCGTGTCGCAGATCCAGTCGCGTCCAGCACTCACCTTGGCGTAGACGCCCGGATACCTCGGGTCACCGCAATCCCGGCCCCAGCTCGTCACCCCCACCAGAACGCGCCTGCCGGTGACATCCACGACGAGCGGCCCCCCGGAGTCGCCCTGGCACGTGTCATTGGCCGCATCAGGCGCGGCTGGACTCGTGGGCTCGCCACCGGCGCACAGCATGGTGGCGGGGTCATAGGTGAGCCCCGTGCTCGCGTAGCGCGTCGCGCACGCCCCATCGGTCAGGACGGGGATCCCCCCGTTTGCATGCTGGAGGAGCTGTGCGCTGAAGACGCCCCCGTCGCTCGTCAGGCCCCATCCGGCGATCAACCCTGGGTACGTTGGCCCTGCACCCGGTGATGCCACCCGAAGTGCATTCACCGCAGCATCGTCCGAGGGGGCCTGAAGGGCCACCGCCGGCACGCCAGTCGAAGTCGGCAGGCGAAGCAGGGCGAAATCCCACGGGTCGTCGCCTGAGAACGACGGCACATACGAGGGATGGACAACAGCGACATCGGCCTGATAACCCGCGGGAAGGGCAAGGCGGTCGAATGCCCCCGGGTACACGGAGAAACTCGCGATGCCCGTCGCGCAGTGAGCGGCAGTCATCACCCACCGGGACGAGATGACCGACCCGCCACACAGGAAGCCATCCGGGTACACGACCGTTGCGAAAGGCCATTCGGACGAACTCGCCGTCTGCCGGTCCGGCCCCACGACGCGCGGGTTCACCCCGTCGTCGTTGGCCACCGCTGGGCCCGCCCAGGCGAGGCCCAGCAGCATGAGGATGGCGATGAGGCGACGCACCGCGCGAACGTACCATCGGACGGCGGCCCCGTAGGCTCCGGGCGTGTCGATGAACGTGCTCGGAACCCCCCTCGCCGAATGCGGCCGTGATCCGCTGACGGGCTTCACGCGCAACGGGTGCTGCGACTCCACGGCCGACGACCCCGGCGTGCATGTGGTGTGCGCGGTGGTGACCGCGGAGTTCCTGGCGTTCACGAAGGCGCAGGGCAACGACCTGTCCTCCCCCACCCCGTGGTTCCCGGGACTCACGCCGGGCGACCGCTGGTGCCTGTGCGCGTCGCGGTGGGCCCAGGCGCTGGCAGCCGGGGTGGCACCGCCGGTGGTGCTGGAGGCCACCCACGCGCGGGCGCTGGACTGGGTGTCGCTGGACGACCTGCGCGCGCACGCATGGGGCGACGCGTGAGCCAGGCACAGGGCGGGATAACGCCCGACTCCATCGGCCGTGGCTACTCCGCCACGGCCACCAACTACGACGCCGCCGTGCGGTACAACATCGAGGGAGCGGAGCGGCTGGTGGCCGCCATGCCCGACATCCCCTATTCCCGCGTGCTGGACGTGGGGTGCGGCACCGGCGTGGGGTCGCTGGCAATGGCGGAGCGTTTTCCATCGGTGCGCCAGATCACGGCCCTGGACCCCTCCGAGGGGATGCTCGAGGAGTTCCGGGCCAAGCTGGCGGGCGCACCCGGCGTGGAGGTGGCCCTGCAGCACGCGGGCGTGGACACCATGGACGTTCCGGACGGCGCCTTCGACGCCGCCATCATGACCATGTCGTTCCACTGGTTCCCCAGGAAGTCGGAGGCCACGCAGCGCATCGCGCGCGCCCTGGCGCCCGGCGGCATCTTCGCCGCCGTGCTGCCGGGCAAGGGCGTGGATGAGGAATTCCGCAGCCTGCTGGCCCAGGTGGAACCACCCCACATGGAGTTCCTGGGCTCGTTCCAGGCCGCGCCGCGATCGCTTCGCCAGATGGAGGGCTACCTGGAGGGCGCCGGCCTCGACGTGCGGGACATGTGGATCGAGCGTCGGCTGCGGCGATCCACGGTGGATGCCTACCTGGAGCGCATGCGGGTGGTGGCCGGTCACCTCGGCCACGGCATGGACCCCGCGGACCTCGACGCCCACCTCACCGCGCTGCGTGCCCGCATGGAGCAGGCCGCAGGCCCCCGCGGCTTCGAGTACGAATTCTGCAAGCTCTACGCAATTGCCAGGAGGCCTGGATGAGCACTGACCGCAACCTCGTCGCCGATGGATTCACCGAGACGGCGTCCGACTACGAGGACGCCGTGCGGTTCAACATCGAGGGTGGGCAGCGCCTGGTGATGTCCATCCCGGCGGGCACCTACGACGACGTGCTGGACGTGGGCTGCGGCACCGGCTGGACCACGCAGGCGGTGATCGACCGCTTCCACCCGGGCCGCGTGACCGGGGTGGACCCCGCCGAGGGCATGCTGGAGCAGTTCCAGGCCAAGCTCGGCGGCATCGAGGGCGTGGAGGTGACGCTGGCGCAGGGAGACGTGGAGAACATGCCCGTGCCCGACGAGGGCTTCGACCTGGTCATCTGCTCCATGGCCTACCACTGGTTCCCGCGCAAGTGGGAGGCCGCGAAGGCCATGGCCGCCAAGCTCAAGCCCGGCGGCGTGATGGCCATCCTGTGCTCGGGCCGCGGCGGCGAGCAGGCCTACCGGGACATCCTGGCCAACATGGAGCCGCCCAACTACACCTGGCTGGGCGCGTTCGACGCCGTGCAGCGCGACATCCCCGAGATGGAGGACTACCTGCTGCAGGCCGGTCTCCAGGTGCAGGACGTGTGGATGGAACGCCGCGTGCGCCACACCACCATCGAGGCCTATACCCAGCGCATGCGCGTGGTGGCCAGCCACCTGATCGGCGACATGCCCGAGGACGAGGCCGAGGCATACCTGGCCGAGGTGGAGCGCCGCATGCGCGAGGCCTCCGGGCCGCGCGGCTGGACCTACGACTTCACCAAGCTCTACGCCATCGCCCGCAAGCCTGCCTAGGGACCGCTACTCCGCCAGGAACTCCCCGGCCAGGTTGGCCACGATCCGCGCACCGGCGGTGTCCAGGTGCACGCCGTCCGGCGACAGCAGGAACCCGGCGCTCTGGGCGATGTTGTCGTAGGAGCGCCCCAGCATGTAGTGCTCCACCAGCGACTCGAGGCCGGGGCGCCACGACCCGGTGTAGGCCGGCCCCTGCTCCCGCCCCGACGACACGATCACCTGCGCCATGCGCTCGTGCACCGGCAGGTACACCGCGCCGGTGTCCTCGGCCACCTGGCGGATGATGGCGTTGAAGTCGCGCACGGCGTCGTTGGCCGGCGAGGCCAGGTCCTGGCCCAGGGGCGGCAGCGAGCAGACGGCCACATGGGTGCCGGCCTCGCGAAGTTGCTCCACCGCCTGGCGCAGGCACTGGCCGAACCACTCGGCAGAGGGCTCTTCCGGCAGCCCCTTGGAGCGCCGGGTGGCCTCGCGCCACTCGGGCGTGAGCGTGGCCTGCACGTCGTTGGTGCCCACGAGGATGATGGCGTAGGAGGGGTCGCAGGCCATCACCCGCGACATGTCGCGCAACATCTCCCAAGCCACCCGGCCGTTCACCCCGCCGTTCACGAAGGCCAGGTCGAGGTGCTGCTTGCGCAGCATCCGCACGAAGTCCACGCTGGCACGCCCGCGCACGATGCTGGCGCCAAGCACGGCCACCACCGGCCTGCGGGTGCGCTCATCGGCCGGCAGCGCCAGGAAGGAGTCGATGTCGCCTGCGGCCGCCCCCTGCACATCGCGAACGGTCTTGGCCAGCACGGCGGCGCCCGCCACCCCGGCGGCGATCACCCCGATTCCCACGGCCTTCCCCACACGCATGGTCACAACGCTAGCCCCCGGGGCGGGGGCACCGGTTGCCGCGGCTACAGTGAGGACATGAGCACTCGACGCGCGGCGCGCAGCGCAGCACTCGCCGTGGCCGTGGCCGCGCTGGCCCTCGCCCCCATGGCGGGCGCCCTGGGGCCCTCCGCCCCCCGTCCGCCGGATGACCCCGGCACCTTCCGGCTCATGATGCCTGCCGATCGCGCGGGCTCCGCATGGGGCAACCGCTGGGTGGGGGTGGCTGATGAGTTTCTCAGTTGGCTGGGTGCCGCCTTCCGCGTGGACCCGGCCAGGCTGGTGGCGCCGCCGGCCCACGCCACGCTCCAGAAGCGAAGCGGGCTCCAGTGAGCGACGAGCCCGAACGGCGCGCGCCCGGGCTCGTCTTCTGGGTATGGGTCTTCGTGTTCGCGGTGTTCGTCGGCCTCACCGTCTACATCACGGTAGCCGGTTAGCACCGGATCGGTAGCCCTCCGGGCCCGGACGGCTACGACGAGGCTGCTCGGTCCCCTGGCAGCAGCCACGACGGACTGAGTTGCCCCGTGGCCCAGTGCACGCCCGCCACGAATCCGTCGGCTGCGAGGGCCCGCTGCGCTTGCTCACCCACCGCACCGGCTACGCGCGCATACGAGGTCGCGACAAAGACGTTTCCCACGGCGATGGCCGGTGCGTCGCCGAGCACCTCGGCGTTGATGCTCGCGGCCGGGTCCACGCTGGGGGATGCAACTGCAGCCGTCCCGGCCATTGCCGCCAGGGCGATGAAGCTGACCCATGCGCGAGCAGACGCCACAACCTGAGGGTATCCGACACCCGCGGAGGCGGGGACTCGCGGGCCGGCAGCACATCCACCCGGCCCGGTGCACTGGCGGGAGCGGTACCGTTGGTCCATGAACGACGAAGGCTTCTGGATCGACCACGTCATCTACGGCGTGGTGGACGCCGACGCGGCGTGCGACCGCCTGCGCGAGGAGTTCGGCCTGGGGTCGGTGCCCGGGTCGGAGCACCTGGGCGGCACCACCAACCGCATCGTGCCGCTGGGCCCGCAGTGCTTCCTCGAGATCCTCGGCATCGGCGACACCTCCAAGGACGACGGTGCGTGGCTGGCCGCCACCCTGCAGGGGCAGGACCGCGTGCTGTGGTGGTGCCTGGGCGTGAAGGACCTGGACGACACCGCCGAGCGTCGCGGGCTGCCGATCCGGAGCGGCATGGCCCGCACCGACAGCACGGACGAGCTGGTGTTCAGGAGCGCCGGCATGCCGCAGTACCCCCTCCCCTTCTTCCTCACCCTCAATGGTGACCCCGCCGTGCGCGCCCGCGTCAACGCGGAGCGCTACGAGGCGGCGGACCACACCTGCGCGCCCACCGGGTACACCTTCGTGGAGGTCGGCGACTTCGCCCCGGTGCTGGAGGGCTGGCTGGGTGACGACCACGGGCTGCCCGTGCGGTATGAGCCCGGCACCGGCCCGGGAATCCACGCATGCGGAATCGCCACGGCCGATGGGGAGATCGTGCTGCGCTAGGTACCGGGCGAGGCCCGCCGCGCGGCCCTGCCCAGGATCACGCCCACTCCGATCATCGCGGCGGCGGCCACCAGGATCGTCACGGGCGCGGAGACCAGGTCGATCATCAGCCCCCAGATCAGGTATCCCACGGCCGAGGTGACGGCACCGACGAGCACGAGGGCCGTGACGCCCAGCAGGTCCCTGCCCGGGCCCATGCTTGACGACGCGGCGCCGGTCATGATGGCGCGGGTGGTGAACCTGCTGGCGCCGATGCCGATTCCGATGACCGTCCAGACCACGAGGTCGGCGTCGGAGAACGAGGGCACGGCGCTGATGGCGAAGAGGATCATGAAGGCCGCTGTTGCCACGACGGCGCGGACCGCGGCGGTGAACTCCCGGTAGCGGGGCCGGAGCCACCGCACGATCCCGGGCACCAGCAGCCTGCCGGCGCCGATGCCGCCGAGCATGAGCCCTGCTCCCGACGGCAACGGCGAGTGGTCGAGGTCGTTGAGGATGGGCACGAGCATCCCGACCATCGGCACCACGAAGATCATGAAGGCCGCGACCAGCACCGCCAGGCGCCGGAGATCCCTGTCGGAGCGGAGGGCCGCGACGACGGCGCGCGCCGCGTGGGTGGGGACGCGTGGGGCAGTGACCGCGCCCCCGGGACGGACGAACAGGATGAATACCGCGAGCGGGATGGTCAGCAGTCCGTTGGCGACGATCCCGACCCCCGGAGCCGTCACGTGGATCACGTAGCCCCCGATCACCGACCCGAGGATCGCCGCGATCCCCGATACGGCGCTCCGCTTCGCGACCGCGTCTGTCATGGACCCGGCGTTCACATGCGACCGGCAGGCGAAGGGCGTGAGCACTGCCGTGACCCCGGAGAACACCCCGAAGGCCGGCGCGGCGAGGAAGAGCACGAGCAGGCTGGAATCGGTGACCGCCTCGATGACGCCCGCGATCGTCCATGAGGCCGCGACGCCCCCCTGGGCCCAGCCGAATGTCTTCAGCGTCCCCCACCGCGCCGCCAGCCGATTGCTGGCCGCGCTCGCGACCGCGGCCGTCAGCAGCATGAGGGTCAGGAAGATCGCGGTCGCGGTACCCGCCGCTTGCGTGGTACCCGCCGCTTGCGTGGTGGCCGACGTCGCACCGAGTTGCCCCGCCATGGTGCCGGCCACGGCAAGGCCGCCGGCGGCGAGGAAGCCAACGGTGCGTGGATCGAGGGTCACTCCGCGCATGCCCGGAGTCTGCCGTGACGGCAGGCGCAGGGCCCGGAATACGTGCGCTGGCGGTCAGGATTTCACCCGAGCCAGGTCCCCAGAACGGTGAAAGGCCCGCACGTGCGGACCTTTCACCGAGGATGGGCGTTACTGGGCTCGAACCAGTGACCCCCAGCTTGTCGAGCTGGTGCTCTCCCAACTGAGCTAAACGCCCTCGCTGCGCTTGAGCGTAGCAGGGCGGGGATGACGGTCAGGGCGTGATGCGCACCCATGCGGCGCCGAGCAGGGCACCCACCAGCCACCCGGCCACCAGGCCCACGAAGGCCCACAGCCAGCCGCCCAGCACGAAGCCCAGGATCACGCCGATGATGGCAACCACCACCATGGCCACCTGGATCTGCTTGGTCTTGTCCACGACCGCCTCCCGCCGCTTGGGTGGTGAATGACTACCGAATGCCCCGGACGGGCACTGGTAGCGTGGCCGCCGTGAGCGACCCCGGCCCCGCCTACGACGTCGGCATCGCCGGCGCCGGCCAGTTGGCGCAGATGACCGTGCTTGCCGCGTGGCCCCTGGGCATCCGCGTGGCGGTGCTGGGCCAGCCGGGCGAGCCCGCCACCGGCATGGCGGCCGGGATGGTGGAGGGCGACTGGAAGGACCCCGACGCGCTGCTGCGCATCGGCGCCCAGGTGGGCGTGCTCACCTTGGAGAACGAGTTCGTGGACGCCGCCTTCCTCATGGCCGTGGAGGACGCTGGCACGCCGGTGCGCCCGCACCCCGCGCGCATGCGCGTGGTGCAGGACAAGGCCCTGCAGAAGCAGCGCCTGGCCGAGGAGGGGCTGCCCGTGCCCCGCTTCGCCGTGCCCGACTCGGCGGATGAGCTCGAGGCCATCGGCCGCGACCTGGGCTGGCCGCTCATGCTGAAGTCGCGTCACCTGGGCTACGACGGCTACGGCAACGCGCTGTGCGCCACCCTGGATGAGGCCCTAGCGGCCTATCCCGGCCTGGCCGAGCGCGGCGGCGGCGTGCTGGTGGAGGAGTTCGTGGCCTTCCAGCGCGAGCTGGCCGTGATGGTGGCCCGGCGCCACGGCGGCGGCGACGCGGTGTACCCCGTGGTGGAGACCCGCCAGCACGACCACGTGCTGCGAGAGCTCCTGTGCCCCGCCCCCGTGGACCCGGGCGTGAGCCACGAGGCCAAGCGCGTGGCCCGGGCGGCCGCCGAGGCAGCCGGGGGCGCGGGCGTGACAGGCGTGGAGATGTTCCACACCGACGACAACCGCATCCTCATCAACGAGCTGGCGCCCCGTCCCCACAACTCGGGCCACCACACCATCGAGGCGTGCGTCACGTCGCAGTTCGAGAACCACCTGCGCGGCATCCTTGGGCTGCCGCTTGGCCCCACCGAGCTCATCGCGCCCGGCGCCGCGCTGGTGAACCTGCTGGGCCAACGCGACGGCCCAAGCGACCCCGACATCACCGAGGCCGCGGCCATCGGGGGCGCCCACGTGCACCTCTACGGCAAGGCTGACGTGCGGGTGCGCCGTAAGATGGGCCACGTGACTGCCCTTGGAGCGAGCCCCGAGGACGCGCTGAACACCGCCCGCCTGGCGGCATCGGCGGTGCGCCTGTGAGCGACTCCCCCGTGGTGGGCGTGGTGATGGGCAGCGACAGCGACCTGCCGGTGATGCAGTCGGCGGTGGACGTGCTGGGTGAGCTCGGCGTGCCGCACGAGGTGCGCGTGACCAGCGCGCATCGCACCCCTGAGGAGATGATCCAGTACGGCAAGGACGCCGCCGGGCGGGGAATCCAGGTGATCATCGCCGGTGCCGGGGGCGCAGCGCACCTGCCCGGCATGCTGGCGTCGGTCACCATCCTCCCGGTGATCGGCGTGCCGGTGCGCACCTCGGCGCTGTCAGGAATGGACAGCCTGCTGTCCATCGTGCAGATGCCGCGTGGCGTGCCCGTGGCCACCGTGGCCGTGGACAACGCCACCAACGCCGGCCTGCTGGCCGCGCGCATCCTGGCGCTGGGCGATCCCGCCCTGGCAGAGCGCGTGGCCACGCGCACGGATGAGATGAAGCAGATGGCGCTGGATGCCGATGCCCGCGTGCGCGGGGAGGCCGCGGGGTCGTGAGGTGCCCTGCGGCCGCCATGGCCGCGGCAGGGATGGCCGCCCTGGTGCTGGCCGGGTGCGGCGGGCTGGAGCGCGAGCCGGTGACCGTGCCCACCGTCACGCGTCCCGCCACCACCGGCCCCGCGCTGGGAGCGGCGGAATTCCGCGAGAGGGCCGATGCCGCCTGTGCGCGCCTGTTCGCCACGCTCGACCGCCTGGGCCGCCCGCCCACCACCGACATCGCCGACTCGCGCGTGTACTACCCGCAGGTGGCCGCGGCGTGGAACCGCCTGCTGCGCGAGGCCGCGCCGCTTCGCCCGCCGGCCGACCTGTCCCCCGCCTGGGACCAGGTGGTGGAGGCCTTCCGCGGCATCACGCAGAACGCCGATGAGAACGTGCTGCTGGCAAAGACCGACCGCGAGGCCGTGGAGATCGTGAACTCCGATGCCTCCGCGCGCAGCCAGGAGGCGGGCAGGTTCGCGGGCGCCCGGGCGGCGTCCATCGGCCTCCGGGCGTGCGCCGGGGCCCGCGGCTAGGAATACACGCATGGGCACCAACGCATCCACGCCGTACCCCGTGCGCCTGTCGGTGGACTACCCCGACCGGCAACTCGATCGACTGAGCACCCTGCTCCGCATTATCTGGATCATCCCGATCGGAGTGATCATCGCGCTGGTGTCGGGGTCCACCGTCACGGTCGGCGGCGCCACCACCTTCATCGCAGCCGGGGGCCTGCTGTTCCTTGCGCCACTGCTGATGATCCTCATCCGTCAGAAGTACCCGCGCTGGTGGTTCGAATGGAACAGGGAGCTGTTCCGGTTCACCACGCGGGTGTCGGCGTACCTGGCGGTAATGGATGACCACTACCCGTCCACCGACGAGGAGCAGTCGGTGCATCTGGACATCGACTACCCGGACGTGCCGCGCGACCTGAACCGGTTCCTGCCGCTGGTCAAGTGGTTCCTGGCTATCCCGCACATCGTCGTGCTGGTGTTCGTCGGGATCGGAGCGATATTCGCGGTGATCGTTGCCTGGTTCTCCATCCTGTTCACCGGCCGGTATCCCCGGTGGGCGTTCGACTTCGTGGAAGGGTTCCTGCGGTGGGGGTCCCGCGTGAGCGGGTATGCGTTCCTGCTCATAACCGACCGGTACCCGCCCTTCTCGCTCAGGCCCTGAGGCCCTGAAACGCCTCGGGCCCGCCGAAGCGGGCCCGAGGGCACATCAGGTGGTGTGGTCGCCGGTCAGGCCGGCTTGCCGATGGCCGCGCCCTTGCGGGCGTTGAAGCCGTCCAGCATCACGCTCACGTCGCTGGGCTTGGCCTTCTCGAGGATGGCCTTGTAGCGCTCGGTCTGCGTGGTGCGCTGCTGGCGGTACAGGATGCCCAGCGAGAACCCGCCACGCAGCGCCAGGTCGAAGGCCTGCACGCGGTCGGTGGGGTCGTGCTCGGGAGCCACGTCGGTGACGAGCTCCTTCCACGACTCCTGCGTGTTGTTGAAGGTGGTGCAGGGCGACATGGCGTCGATGTACGAGAAGCCCTTGTGCTCCACCGCCTGGGTGATGAGCTCCGTGAGCGCCTTGGTGTTGAACGACGCGCCGCGGGCCACGAACGAGGCACCGGCCGCGATGGCCAGGGCCAGCGGGTTGAGCGGGTCCTCGGGGTTGCCGAACGGCGTGGACGGCGCCTTCTGCTCGAACAGCGAGGTGGGCGACGCCTGGCCCTTGGTGAGGCCGTAGATCTCGTTGTCCATCACCAGGTAGGTGATGTCCACGTTGCGGCGGGCGGCGTGCGGGAAGTGCCCGGCGCCGATGGCGAAACCGTCGCCGTCGCCACCCACGGCGATGACCGTGAGGTCGGGGTTGGCCAGCTTGACGCCCATGGCCACCGGCAGCGGCCGGCCGTGCAGGGTGTGCACGCCGTACGTGCTGGCGAAGTGCGGGAGGCGGCTGGAGCAGCCGATGCCCGACACGATCACGGTCTTACTGGGGTCAAGGTCCATGTCGGCCATGGAGCGGTACAGCGACGCCAGCACGCCGAAGTCGCCGCAGCCCGGGCACCAGATGGGCTTGAGCTCCGACTTGTAGTCGTTGGGCTTGCGGGTGCTCATGCGGCTACCTCCTGGGCGGCGAGGTCGATGATGGCCTCTGCGGTGAACGGGAGGCCGTCACACTTGGCCACGCTCTCCAGTTCGTTGATGGTGGTCTCTGCCTTGATGAGTCGGGCGAGCTGCCCGGTGTAGTTGACCTCGGGCACGATGATGCGCTTGGCGTTGGCCACGAAGGCCTCCACTCGGCTGGCCGGGAACGGGCCCAGCACGCGCGGGTAGAACGCGCCCACCGACAGGCCCTGCTCGGCCAGGCGGTCAACGGCCTCGCGCACCGGACCGAACGTGGAGCCGAACCCGATGAACGCCACGTCCTCGGGCTGCTCCTCGCCGTGGGTGGCCACGCGCGAGGTCTCGCGGATGGGCTCCAGCTTGCCCAGGCGCTTGGTCTGCATGCCCAGGTGGATCTCGGGCGTGTAGCCGGGGTGGCCGTACTCGTCGTGCTCGATGCCCGTGGCCACGTACATGCCGTCGGGCTCGCCCGGGATGCCCATGGGCGACACGCCGCTGTCGGTGTACTCGTAGCGCTTGTAGTCCTCGCGGGCGATGCCGGCCGAGGTCTTGCGACGCACGATGTTCAGATTGTCCGGGTCGGGACGGTGGATCACCTCGAGGCGGGTGGCCAGGCCCTGGTCGGTGAGCAGCAGCACCGGCACCTGGAACTCCTCGGCGTAGTTGAAGGCGTCCACGATGGAGTAGAAGCAGTCCTCCACCGACACGGGCGCGATCACCACGCGGGGTGCCTCGCCGTGGCTGCCGTACAGCGCCTGGTTCAGGTCGCTCTGCTCGGTCTTGGTGGGAAGACCGGTGGACGGGCCGCCGCGCTGGGCGTCCACGATCACCACCGGGATCTCCGCCGTGCCGGCGTAGCCGATTAGCTCGTTCATGAGCGAGATGCCCGGGCCGGAGGTGGCCGTCATGGCCTTGGCGCCGGTGTAGGAGGCGCCCACCACCGATGCCAGCGACGCGATCTCGTCCTCGCACTGGATGGTGAGGCCGCCCACCTGGGGCAGGCGCACCGACAGCCACTCGAGGATGTCCGAGGCCGGCGTGATGGGGTAGCCCGCGAAGTAGTTGACCCCCGCGGCCACGGCCCCCACGGCGATGGCCTGGTTGCCCGAGATGAGCATGCGGTCTTCCTCGACCTCCACCGGCGGCACCAGCGGGTAGCGGCCCTTGAGGTCGGCCGACTCCTCGGCGCCGGCGTGCAGCGCGGCGATGTTGGCGTCGGCGACGCCCTCCTTGTGGGCGTAGCGACGCAGCACCAGCTCCTCGATGGGCGTGGTGTCGAAGTCGATCACGGCCGTGATGGCGCCTGCGGCAATCAT
>JADHKZ010000038.1 GCA_016780995.1 Thermoleophilia bacterium
ACGTGCGCACATCCTCGGCGGTCGCACTCGCCATCTGGCCACCCATGCGCGCCATCGCGGTGCCGGTCGACGGGCTGTTCGAGGTGCGCACCCCGAGCCTCATCGCCTGGCCGGCGCGCAGTGACCTCCTGCTTGGCAGGAGGCGCACCGTGAGTGACGGGGAGGAGGTCGCCTCGTTGGCGGTGGCCGGGGATGCGGGCGTGGGCACAGGCGTCGGTGCCGGCGATGACTCGGGTGGATCGGCCGGGGTGACCGAAGCCGATGCACTCGATGCTGCGGAGGTGCCTGCCGAGTTGGTGGCCGTCACCGTGAAGGTGTAACTGGTGCCGTTGGCAAGGCCTGTGATGGTGCACGAGGTTGAGGAGGTGGTGCAGGTGGCCCCACCGGGGGAGGCGATGGCGGTGTAGGAGGTGATCGCTGCTCCGCCGTTTGACGAGGGAGCGCTCCAGGAGATCGTTGCCTGGGCATCTCCTGCGGTGGCAGATGCAGAGGTCGGGGTGCCTGGGGCTCCGGCGCCCTCAATCCGCGCCACGTAGTCGCTGTTCGAGTCGCCGCCGGCATCGGTGAAGCCTCCCCCGATCAGGTATTTGCCATCGCTGAGCGCTGCGACGGCGTAGACCGAGTTGTTCAGGGTCGGTGGGGTGAAGGAGGTATCCCGGGTGCCATCGGCATTCAGCCGCGCCACGTAGTCGGTGTTCGAGTCGCCGCCGGCATCGGTGAAGGCCCCCCCGATCAGGTACTTGCCACCGGTGAGCTCTGCGATGGAGAAGACCGAGCCGTTCAGGGTCGGTGGGGTGAAGGAGGTATCCCGGGTGCCATCGGCATTCAGCCGCGCCACGCGGTCGGTGTTCGAGTCGCCGCCGGCATCGGTGAAGGTCCCCCCGATCAGGTACTTGCCATCGCTGAGCGCTGCGACGGACTCGACCCAGTTGTTCAGGGCCAGTGGGGTGAAGGAGGTATCCCGGGTGCCATCGGCATTCAGCCGCGCCACGTAGTCGGTGTTCGGGTCGCCGCCGGCATCTCTGAAGCCCCCCCCGATCAGGTACTTGCCACCGGTGAGCTCTGCGACGGGCAGGACCACGCTGTTCAGGGTCGGTGGGGTGAAGGAGGTATCGAGGTCACCCGGGGCCGCGCTTGCTGTACCCGCCACCCCGAGGGCCAGGGCGGCGGTGGTGGTCAGGGCGAGAAGGCGGGGGATCATGCGACCACCATAAACGGTCTGCTGCGTCGGGCAAAACCCCAGCCCCGGCAGGCATGTGGACCTGACCTGTCGCACAAGCAGCAGCGATCGCACCCAAGCCCCTTCTGGCTTTCGGTCCTTCGGGTTTCTGGGGTGTGTCGCAGGAGCCCTCACGCTCTGCCGCCGAGATGGGTGGCGAACGTGCCGGACACAACCTTCCACACCCTCCGCCGACCGGTGGCAACGCGTGGAGTGCCACGTAGGTGTCTCCAGGTCGCGGCGCACGCGTGGCTGTACGCTGGGGAACCGTTGAGGGGTTCCCCAACCTCACGACGACGTCTCCGCGGGTAATGTCGCGGCGAATGTACTGGAGTCCGCGCGTACGAAAGGTTGCCGAATGAAAACGACCGACGGTGTCACGTTGAGCAGGCGGAAGATGACCTTGTGGCTCCTCTTCTTCCTCTTCGTTGTGGCGGCGTTCCCACTGGGCGCGAGTGCCCAGGGTCAGACATTCAGCGCGACTGAGCAGAGCGCTCAACCCCTCACCGTGCGTGCCCTCGGCGACTCCATTACTGCGGGCTACGGCTTTTACGGGGATGGTTCGCCGATGAAGCTCGCGGACCTCGTGCAGTGCGGGACGATCTCCTACCCAGCCCTCAATGACCGCTGCTCGTCGAACACGATGCTTGCCAAGGGCTCACTCGATCCCTTGGCATTTCTGCCTGACTACGGCCTTGCGAACAACGTTGCCTGGCCGGCGCAGGTGATGACGCAACTTGGCATCGCAGGGACTGCCTCATATGCGAATCGCGGCGTCACCGGTGCCGACCCCAAGGATCTCCTGCCGCCTCGCCCGGGTTTGAATGAAGAAGAGTTCGGCCAGCTGTATTCGCAACTCGAGGCAACGATTGCCGACGCTCCAGATCTAACGTTGATGACGATTGGCGCAAACCCTTTGCTCGGCGATTTTCTCGCCGGCCCGGGTGTGCCCTGTCTGCTGAAGAAGACCCATCGCGCATTCGTACGTTGTTCTCGCAAGCTGATCGCCTCTGAGCGCGTCACAGAGCGCGTGTCGGAGATTCTCGACCGCTTGCTCGTCGTACCCAATAATCATGTTGTCCTCTCGAAGTACCCAAAGGTGCTTCCCGCCTTGGCAATTGGCGACCCGAAACGCATCAGGCTAGTGCTGGCCATGGTCAACATCCGCGTCGTCGCGGCCGCGAAGAGGCAGCCGGAGTACGGCACGCGGGTGTTCGTGTCCACACCGCCGGACTTCCCCTACGGGCTTGCCCCGGGCAAGAAGAGGTGTCCGGGCCGACCGGATGTCGGCCTGGTTGACGGTCCGAGCGTCCAATCGGCGATCACGCAGCTTCTCTACTCGTCGAGAGATCGCGCTGACACGCCGTTCTGCTCCGGAGCCAAGCGTTGGCTCATCTCCGCCGACCTGGGCGTTCATCCTTCCAAGACCGGGCATCAACAGATTGCCAAGTCGGTGACTGCGCTCATCAAGAAACACCGCCTCATCTTGTAGTCAATGGGTAATCCGGGTGGCACTCGGCGCGCCCGCGTCATCCGAGAAGTCGCGCCCCGCCTCGCGTCTGCCGCGGCATTTCCGCTGGTGCGCAGACGCGGGCCGCGGGGACCGACCTAACGTGTGAAGCGACACGGGTCCGTATACCCCAGCGGGGTGGGGCGTGCGTGTGACGAGTCGAACCCGAACCTGGTGCTTCGGGTTCGAGCGGCAGCGTCGTCGACGCCGGCGGTGACGTGCGCCAGCTGACGTTCACCGCCCCGCCGATCCAGCACGTGGGCCCCAAGTACTCACCCGACGGGTCGCAGCTGCTGTACGCGACCGACGAGGACGAGGAGGACCCCGCGAACCAGCAGGACATCTGGGTGATGCCCGCGGGGGGCGGTGCGGGTACGCGTCTCACGCGCGGAATCAATGATCGCGAGAGCCGTGGCTGGTCGCCTGACGGCAAGCGCATCGTCACGCAGACGGTGGAGGACGGCGTGGGGAAGCTGGTGGTACTGAACGCGGATGGCACGGGCCTCAGGCGCATCACGGACTTCCCGCCGATGCCGACAACCGGCGCAAGGAGTTCAAGAGGGGGGCCAAGGCAGCGGGTGTCCCGTGGGCAGCGTTCCACACGCTGAGGCACACGGCCGCATCAATGTGGCTGTCGTCGGGCCGGTTCAACATCGCGCAGGTGGCTCGGATGCTCGGGCACCACGACCCGTCCATCACGCTCTCGACCTACATCCACGTCATGCCCCACGACCTGCCGACCGGCGAGCAGGTTGCGGCAGCGGTGGGGGTCGCCTAGGTCACCCGCTCGCAGCTCCCTAGTCCGGCAGCCCGTTCCGCAGGATGAAGTCCGGCGTGGACACACACAGGGTCAGGACTAGGGAGCCCTTGCCCGGCGCTCGCCAGATGTAGGCAGGGCAGCGCCCGGCGTGAGCACTCTCGGCGGCAACCAGCGTGTCGAACACGGGCTGGTACTCCGCTGCCTTGTCAGCCGGGAGGTAACCGATGCGACGCCCGCCCTGCGAGTAGATGGCGATGGCATTCGGGTCATGCTCATTCGACGGCTCGGGGACGAGGATGGCGTGAATCCATCCGGCGGCACGGTCGTCCTCGTCGGCGAACCTCGTCAGGTTCTCGGTGCCCTCCGGAGGGTCCTTGCTGGCTGAGCGCAACGCCTCGCCAAGTTCCTCCTGGCGGAACGACGTTCCGGCCGCAGTCAGTCGCCAGCCCGATGGCAACTCCACCGCCGTCAGCGTTATCGGCTCCTCCTGCTCCTTGGGCTTCTTGCGCCGGAACAGTCCCATGGGGCCAGTCTCCTTGTGGTGAGGATGTGCAGGGAAGGCTACGGCGGGGTCAACGGCGAGGTCAACACACGGCGCTGCACACCCCCGCACTCGCCAAAGAAAGTCATGCCCGGTGACCCGCTTCCTTATGGGGATTCCGCACTCGGCAGCACTCGGGCGAATCGCCTTGTGGGGACTGTCAATCCTGAGGTCGCGGGTTCAAGTCCCGTCACTCCCGTAAGAGGAAAGGCCCGCTCCGGCGGGCCTTTCGCGTTCTTGAGACTGTGTGCGTGTGTCCCGAGAACGGGCAGGTGCGAACGCTGGTGCGAACACGAGACGCCAGCCGGTACGTTGGGTGCGACGTTCACCCTCCTCTCATGGGAGTGCGCTGGGTGCTCCCCTAGACAGTGGGAGGCCACATGACCACCGCCGCGCTCATCGCCGTTGCGCTGGGCATTGCCGGCGGCTTCATCGCCGCCCTTGCCGGGGTGGGCGGCGGCATCATCTTCGTGCCCGCACTCGCGCTGGTCATCGGCCTGAGCCAGGTGTCGGCCGAGGCCACATCCCTGCTGGCCATCGTGCCGGTGGCGCTGCTCGGCACGTGGCAGCAGCGCAACACGGGCGAGGTGCGCCTGCGTCACGCCCTGATCATCGGCGCCGGATCGGTGATCACCGCCGTGCTGGCCGCGCTCGCCGCCAGCGCGATGCCCGAGGACATCCTGCGGCGGCTCTTCGCGACATTCATGGTGGCGATCGCCGCCCGCATCTGGGTGGGCGCCGAGCGCGACGCCGCACGGGGGCGCTCGGCGCCGTGACCCTTCGAGGCGGAGGGCCTAGCCCTCGTCCGGCACGCCGACGTAGTACGCGCCGATCACCACGCCGTCGACATCGAGGATCGGCTCGTAGTAGGTGTCGGTCATCACGCCCAGGATCTCCGCCGGGCCCCGATATGCCTCGCCGCGACGGAGCGGACCGATGACGGGCCCCTCTGGATCAAGCTCGGTGCCGAGGGCGCGGACCCCATCGCGATGGATGCTGGTCGTGGCGCGCACGAACCCGTCACCCGTCGCCGCGAAGATCGAGGCGGCGCAGCCGAAGGCGTCCTCCGTGCCGGAGACGATCGGGAAGTCGGGGGGCGGCATGGCGGTGTCACCGAATGCCAGCACCCCGTCACGCAGCGAGGGGTCACCGTAGTGCTCCGCACGCGACCGGAGGTCGGCCATCGCAGCCTTCAACTTCTGGTCTCGTGACGCCATGACGCATTCCTTTCTGACGGGGTGACGGGTTGGGCGCTTCGCGGACGAATCGTATCCGAGGCCCGGTCCTCGCCGCGCCATCGAGAGGGTGCGGGGGGAGCGTCGCGCACCGGCCGGTAAGCCGTGGAATCACAACCGGCGATGTCGGGGGCGGCGTCGCGGACGGGCCGGTGTCGCGCCCACTGCGTCCGTGGCTACCTGCGCCGGATGAAGGTGGCCTGCAGCGGATTGTCGAGACCGTTGATCAGGCGCATGGTCTGGCGGGGGCTGGGCGCCGTGTAGCGCGTGCCCGGCGCCGGGGTGGATCCCGGGCCGCCGTCGTTGTAGAGCGGCTTGTACCCATTGCCCTTGGCGGGCACGCGAACCGCCACCAGCTTGCGCATGCCCGCCTCGCTGCCCTTCAGGACGATGTCGATCTGGTTCTCGCTGTCGTCCTGCAGGCACTGGTTCCACTTGTCGGGGCTGGCCTTCATGGTGCGTTCGGCGATGCCCACGACGGTGATCGGCTCGCCGTCGATGAGGTACCGGTGGTTGCTCTTGATGATCGGCACGAGCCGGCCGGCCTTCGTGCGGGCCACCAGCTGGAAGAAGCTGCGGTATTCGTTGGGGTACATCGCGCGCAGCCCGTCGGGCGAGAACGCGCCGCCCAGGGTGGCAATGCGCACGCGGTACTGGGCGTTCGCCGCCCCGAAGATGGCGACGCCGTCATTCGGCAGCTTGCCGTTGGCAAGCAGGAGGGGCCCACCCTCTCCCGCCGTGGACATGCGGGTGATCTTCGCGGCGATCATGCGGGGGCCGGTCCACTTCGTGGGGTCGGCGGGCTGGTCGTCGTACGGGGTGCGGTCGTTGGTGCCCGTGAGGCCCACGGCGCTCGCCAGGCGCCCCTTCGACCCGACCAACTGCAGCGGGGTGGCGTCAGCCACCACCTTCACCGACACCGGATACCGGGCCCCGGGATCACTCTTGGGCAGACGGTTGCCGAGCGCCGGACCATTCAGCACCACCGTTGTTCCCTCGTTGTATTCGAAGTTCGGGCCCACGGTGGCGTTGTCGGGCACCACCGTGGTGCCGTCGTTGAGGGTCACGAGGAAGTCGGTTCCCTGCAGCGTGCTCGGCCGCGGCGGCCACGAGAACTGCACCTGCACCACGTCCCAGTTCACCGCGTTGAATGCGGCGCCCCACGCCTGCACGTACTGCGCGGTGCCCACAGCCGTGGTGTAGGCCCAGATCTTCTTCGACCACTCGGCGGGCGCGTTGCAGGTGACGTCGTCGTTCCACGCCCCCCCGGACGCCAGCACCGCGGCTCGAGCCTGGTCGAGCGTCTGGCTCGCGTTGCTCACGTCGAGACCGGGCACGCCGATGATGTCGGTGAAGTTGAGGGCCATCCCCATGATTCGAGGGGTCCGCGCCCACATGTCGGATGCGATGAGGATGTCCCGGTGCTGCGCGCGATTGACCGGACCGGGGTCCTGTGCGGCCGCGAGGCCGGGGAGCGCGAGACCCGCAGCCGCGGCGGCCATGGCCGCAGGGCGAAGGAGGGAGAAGGTAGATGACATCAGGACTCCGAGCCGGTTGGGTGAACCCACCGTACATGCCGCCGGCTTCGCGCCCCGGGAAGATGGTTACCCCCCTCCAAGGCGCCCGCCTCGGGGGCATCGCGGTGCGCCCGACTCGAGCACACGGATCGACCGCGGCTTGCGGCCATCCGCGCGGGTACGGTAGGCGGAGACGGGCGCTCGTTTTCTCGTCCTCACAGCGGAGCACCGCAGCGGCGTCCACCACCGCGAAGGCATCACCACATGAGATTCAAGACCGGTTCAGCATTCATCGTGGGAGCAGGCCCGGTGGGATTGACGCTGGCGCTCGCGCTCGAGCGGCGGGGCGTTCCGGTGCGGATAATCGACAGCGCGGCGACGCGCACCGACACGTCGAAGGCACTTGTTCTCTGGCCACGCACGCTCGAAATGCTGGACATCGAGGGCTGCGCCGATCGGTTCGTGAACTCCGGCATACGGGGAACCGGCGCGCGGCTCCGATCGGATCGCGGCGAACTGGCGCACATGACCTTCGGCGGGCTCGACAGCCCGTTTCCCTTCCCAGTGCTCATCCCGCAGAGCGAGACCGAGCGCATCCTCGGGGAGCTCCTGGAGGAACGCGGGGTGGTCGTGGAGCGTGAGAGCACCCTGCAGGAATTCAGCAGCCATGACGACGGCGTGCATCTCGTCATCACCGGGCCCGATGGCAAAGAAGAGGCCGTGATCACGCCGTGGCTGCTCGCGTGCGACGGCGCGCACAGCACGGTGCGGCGCGGCCTGGGCGTCGAGTTCAGCGGGACCACCCTCGACATGGACTTCGTCCTGGCCGACGTCCACCTTGACGGTGACCTGCCCGATGGGGAGCTGTCCATCGTCCTCGCGCCCGAGGGCGTCGTCGCCCTCTTTCCCATTATCGGCGGGCGATTCCGCGTGGTCGCCGAGATCCATGAGCGGCCAGCCACGGATGACGGGCCGACCCTCGACGCGGTCCAGGGCCTGCTCGATCGCCGCGTTCCCGTCCCCCTTCGCGCCCACGACCTGGTGTGGGCCAGCAACTTCCGCATCAACGAACGCAAGGTCGAGGCCTATCGGCACGGGCGGGTGTTCCTTGCCGGCGATGCCGCGCACATCCACAGCCCGGCGGGAGGCCAGGGGATGAACACGGGGATGCAGGACGCCTTCAACCTCGCGTGGCGCCTCTCGATGGTGGCGCGGGACGTCGCGCACGACGAGCTGCTTGACGGGTACTCGGTGGAACGGAGCGCTGTCGCGGACATGGTCCTGCGCAACGCGGGGGCGATGACCCGCATGACCGGAATCCGGAACGGGATGCTGCAACGCCTCCGCAATGCGGTCATACGCGTGGCGGGGCGGCGAGCGGCGTTTCGTCGCCGCATGGTGGAGCAACTGAGCGAAGTCGATGTCGCATACCGGCATGGGGATCTGTCGATCCACACGCCTGATCAGGCGCCCGGGCTGGCACCGGGCGATCGCGTCCGGGACCTTGACATCGTCCTCCCCGAGGGCACCCCGGCGACACTCCATGAGGCGCTCCGAGATGGCCGGTTCCTGCTCCTCTCCGTCGGATGCGATGCACTGGAGGTCCCCCCGGACCTCCGCGGGCTCGCACACGCGGCCGTGACGGCGGGCGCGACGCGCGTGCCCGCGGGCTTCGTGTACCTGATCCGTCCCGACGCATATCTCGCGATGAGCACGCGGCCCGAACGCGTGGAGTGCCTCCTGACCACGCTGTCGTCGCTGAGCACCGGGCAGTCGGCGACGACTGCTGCCTGATTCGCCCACGCCCCCAGCACCCGCGCGCCCGTCACCGCCTCGCCGATCTCGGTGCCCGGTGACCACCGTGTTCCGGCGCGGGCCGGGTGGATGGCAATTGGGTCATCACCGCACTGGCACACGAGGCCAGCCGTGGCCAGCCCGAGGCGCATCGCAGCACCGCGAGCGGAGCCCCCGGCCACGCCACCAACCACTACCGCTGGTTCAAGAAGGCGGCGAAGTCAGCGGGCGTTGAGTGGGCTGCCTTCCACACGCTGCGGCACACGGCTGGCAGCCGGTGGCTCCACTCGGGCTACAACCACGCCGTCGTGTCGCGCCTGCTCGGTCACTCGGACGCGGCGTTCACGATGCGGGTCTATGTCCACGTCAGGAACGACGACCTCCCCGACGGGGACGACATCGCGGCGGCGGTCGGTCAGTAGGTGGTACGCAAGGTGTCACACGGACCCACGTAGATCAGGGGTCGCATGGGGAGGGGCGGTCCATCGGATCGCCCCTTTCTATGCGTGCTCACCCGTGCTCACCCGTAGTCCGGTTACCCCTGTCAATCCTGAGGTCGCGGGTTCGAGTCCCGTCACTCCCGTTCGACGAAGGCCCCGCCGCGCGGGGCCTTCGCATTGAGGGCGACATCCATGATCCGTCCGCACTACCCTCGCGCCATGACCCCGAGCACGGCCCGCATCGCACGCTGGACATCCGTCGTGGTGCTGGGCATCGCCGCCTTCGCCGTGGTCGCGTTCGGCCAGAGCCCCTGGTGGTTGGCGGTCATCGTCCTGCTCGTCATCATCCTGTCGTTCGTATTCGGTCGCTTCGAGGCCGCAGGCGACGAGGACTCCCGCGGTTCGGCCTAGCGGTGCGCCTGGAGGTTCACGCCGCGAAGCGCACGGCGATGGCATAGACCACGTAGGCCAGCCCCGCCGCCCCGAGCACGCGGCGGAACACGTTGGCGCCCGCCGTGAGCTCGAGGTAGGCCCACACGCCGATGAACACGTAGCCGATCGCCCCCAGGGTGTCGGCCCAGGCGCCCGAGGCCAGGTACCGGAGGCCCAGCGCCACCAGCCCGACGATGAGCGGCGGGTTGGGGAACTGCGCGATGGGGTATGCCGCCGGCCACGACAGGCCGCGCAACCGCCGGTATGTGGCGAGGAACGACTGCATCCGCCACCAATGTAGGTCGTACAGTGCCCGCGTGGCCGACGCGATCATCATCGGCGGCGGCCTTGGGGGGCTGCACGCCGCCCACCTGCTGCAGGAACGCGGGCTGGGGTACCACCTGCTGGAGGGGTCGGACCGGCTTGGCGGCCGCATCCTGTCGGAGCAGGTGGACGTGGCGGGCGGTGCGCCCGCCGGGGCCTATGACCTCGGCCCCGCGTGGTACTGGCCCACGTTCCAGGCACGCATGCCGGCACTGGTTGCCGCGCTGGGGCTGCGGGCATTTCCCCAGGACGTCGCCGGTGCGCTGGTGTGGGAGGAGACGCCGGACAGCCGCACGCGCTTCGAAGGGGGCGCTCCGTCGGATGGGTCGATGCGCGTGGACGGCGGGCTGGGCGCCATTGTGGATGGCGTAGCCGCTGGCCTTGATGGCGGCAGGGTCCACCTGGGCACCCGCGTGGTGGCCATGCGCCCGGCCGGCGACGGCGTGGAGGTGGACGCCGTTGACCGCGCGGGTACCACCAGCACCCACCGGGCACCCCGGGTGATCACCGCCCTCCCCCTGCGCCTGCTGGCGCATTCCATCCGGCTCGAGCCCGATCCGGGCCCTGGGGTGCTGGCCGCCTGGTCGGGCGTGCCCACGTGGATGGCCGGGCAGGCCAAGGTCGTGGCGGTGTACGACACCCCCTTCTGGCGCGAGGACGGCCTGTCGGGGGAGGCGCGCAGCCGTGTGGGCCCCCTGGTGGAGATCCACGACGCCACGGCACCGGGTGGCCTGCCCGCGCTCACCGGATTCGTGGGCTGGCCCGCGGACGCGCGCCGGCAGGTGGGCGACCAGCTGATGGGTGCCGTGGTGGACCAGCTGTCACGGCTGTTCGGCCCTCGGGCATCAACGCCGGTGGCAGTGCTGCACAAGGACTGGGCCACCGACCCCCTGGTGGCCACCGGCGATGACGCCGCACCGCTGAAGACGCACCCGCACTACGGCGGGCACCCCCTGCCCGGCGGCCCGTGGGAGGGCCGCCTGCTGCTTGCCGGCACCGAGGCGGCACCGGGCAGCGGCGGTTACATGGAGGGCGCCTTGGAGGCCTCGGAGCTGGCGGTGGGCGGGATGAGGAAGAACTGACGGAACAGCACGCCCCACGTGACCGCCTGGTCGCCATCCAGGCGGTACGCGGCGGGGCCGTTCATGAGTACCCGCACGTTGGCGGCGCTGCCCTGCGCGCGATCCCACTGGCAGGCCATCGGTGACGGCTGCGGCTGGTTGATCACCTGGGGCGCACCGGGATCCACGGTGGTGAGCAGCGCCTCGGCGCGCCGCTGGATGAACGCATCCTCGCGGGCACGGGCAGACACCAGCGCGCGGCCGTATGCCGGGAAGCTGGTGCGATATACCCAGGGCAGCACGGCGCATGAGGGCGGCGCGGGCACGCACGCCGGCACGCCCGGCGTGGTTGGGCCTCCCGGCACACCCGACGTGGAGCAGGGGGCACCGGGCGGCGGGCCGTCGCCCGGTGTGGTGGTGAGCACCACGTGCAGGTAGGCCAGCGGGTTACGCGTGCTGCGCACGGCGCGCAGGAAGCTGGCCACGCCCGTCGGCACGTCGCGCCACTCGGCCGCGGTGAACCCGGTGAGCCCGGCCGTGCGCGAGTAGTGGTACATCTGGATCCACACCCCGCCTCCCAGCGACATGGCGGCGAAGGCATCGCGGTAGTTGCGGCGGATGGGCAGGCCGTTCCTGCCCAGCGAACGATTTGGGCCATAGCCCGCGGCCACCGACGTCGCAGGGCCCGGGGCCACGACGAACTGCACCCGGCTGGCGTACGACCCGCCCCAGCGCGACTGCTGGCGCGAAAGTGACACCATCGCCTGCCGCAGCCGCATCCCCACCACGCCTCGCTGCCCGTTGCGGCCGCCGTAGCGGGAGTCGATCTCGTCGATGGCCACCCGGTGGGCGGTGCACGTGCTCACCCCGGCCGGGGTGGTGCACGTGCGGTTGATGGCGCCGCGCAGCATTGCCGCCATGGCCTCGGCCGTGGGCTGCCCGGCCAGCGCCGCCCCGCTCACCTTCACCATGCGCTGGTCGTTGCCCGCGCCGAGACGGGCGCCGGGTCCCGACGTGGAGGGCTCGATCCGGAAGAGCCACGGCAGGGACTGCATGGCGGGGGAGCCACCAAGGATGCGCCGCACGCCGTCGTCAGTCTCGTACAGCAGCGACATGCGCCCGAACATGCGGGCCTCCACCCGCCGGGGCTGCTCGCCCAGCGGGGCCACCAGCGCCTGGGCGGTGCCCCACGACAGGGTGGCGTTCGCCGGCGCCGAAGCCAGGGCATGCCCGGGAATCACGGCTGCTGCGCAGGCACCGACCAGCGGCGCCAGCGCGGCGAGAATCCGGCGGCTCAATTGGGGTCGCGGAACGTCAGCGCCAGCCAGGCTCCCTTGCCAAGCGATCCGACGGCGTTGAGATTGAACGAGTACACCGACCCGCCCAGCGAGTAGGCGCCACGCCCGATGGAGTACGCGCCCAGTGAGGAGGCCGGGGTGACTGCACGGGCGCCGGCCGCCAGCTTGAGGTTGGTGCCGGGCAGCATCACCCTGATGCGCTTGTTGCTGGCGCCCCCCCGCAGGCTCACGTGGGCCGTGCATACATCGTCCTTGCCCAGGCAGCGCACCACCGATCGCGGGCCAGACTGGGGACGGGAGGGGTTGGTGAAGGTCATCGACGCATAGCCATCGATGGCCGATGGCCGGGGCTGCAGGGTGAACCGGTACGCCGACCCACCCAGCGCGTAGCGGGCTCCAGAGATGCGGTACATGCCGGCAAACGCGCGCGGAACAGGCGTGGTCGCACGGAGACGCAGGGACGTTCCGGGAAGCCTGACGGTGACCCGCTCACGGCCGTCGTCAGCATCCACGTCCACGTTCGCCGTGCACACGGACCCGGCTCCCATGCACCGGACATCCTCGGCGGCGTGGAGCAGCGCCGGCATGGCGATGAGGCCCGCGGCCGCGAGGGGAATCGCGCGTCGCAACGCCTTTCGGGATGTCCGGGTCACGCGGGCTCCTCAGGCGGACGATTGATCACCGGGCCATCGTACGACGCGCGTCCCCGATGGCAGCCCGGCAGGTCGCGCCGTGACCGCGCGCAGGACAGTGCTGTCGAGGTCGCGGTGAGCCCGCCCACCACGTTGCGCGCGGCACCGGAGTCGTCGAGCGGCCGGATCTCGCCGCACCCCACGCACACCACGATCTGCCGTGGTGACGGCGGCACCGACGGTACATCCCGTCCGCCCCGCCTTGGGGAGAACCGTCGGTGCGGCAGGGGCCGTCCAGTTGGTCTGGCAGGCGTCCTGTACCCCGGACCTCGGCCGCTCCCCTACGCTGGACGCGCGCCCGTCCCCGACTCATCCATCGCTCATGGCCACGACTGACAGCGGACGCCGCCTGAACCGGTGGCTTATGAACGTGCTCATGGAGCGCCGCCCCTTCGGTCCCAGCATCACCATCATCGAGGTGATCGCGTGCATCCTCGCGATCGGCGGGCTGACGGCCCTCAACGAGTGGGCGGTGCCGGCCGGGGTGCCGCTCGCCGTCCCCAGCATGGCGGCCACGGCCGCCCTGCTGTTCATCCAGCCAAGCCTCACCATCGCCAGGTCCTGGAACGCGATCGGTGGCCAGACGGTGTCGGCCACGGCGGGGTGGGTCGCCGTGGTGGCCTTTGGCGAGGGCCGCCAGTGGCTGGTGATGGGCGCCGCCGTGGGCCTATCGCTCGTCCTCATGTCACTGCTCCGGTGCCTGCACCCACCCGGCGTGGCGACGGCGGTGATCATGGTGGGGATGCCAGACCCCACGGCGTGGGAGCACATCTTCGCGCCGATCGCGCTGGGCACCACGCTGGTGGTGGTATGGGCATGGTTCGTGCACGGCGCGGAGGCGGCGTGGCTCGGGCGGAATCCGCGCGATGCCCCTGGCGAGGACATGGGTGGTGGGAATCGGGGCTGATCCGCCGGGTAGCCCCGACGGATCAGCCGGCGGGGTGCTCCAGCACCTCGTCCAGCCAATCGAGCATGCGCTGGGCGCGCACGCGCGGCGCGAGGGGCTCGCAATGCCAGTTGGCGCCGCGGTCCCGGGAGAACGGCACCAGGTCAACGCGCGGGCTTCCCGTGAGCAGCGCGCGCAGGCGCTCCGACTGCCCCGGCCAGAACTGCTCATCGTCCGGCGAAGCGATCCACGCGGGGACGGTGATGCGCGGAGCCACCTCGGTCAGGTCCCATGCCCGCAGCTCCCGCAGCACGGCGGCGAGCGAATCGGTGCCGTACGGCTCCAGGCGCTTGGCTGCCTCAAGGGCGATTCCCGGCTCCGCCTTCATGCCCTCCGCCATGTAGGCGTCGAACTCCTGGTCCTGCCCCGCATCGAGCATCGCGAGCATCTGCGGCGGCAGATGGCGCGTCCACGACTCATCCACGCGCACGACCCCGGGGTCGACCATGATCGCCCGAAGGCGATCCTCGAACGCGGCGGCGCGTGGGACCCAATACCCGGCCTGGCTCCAACCGCACAGCGCAATGGCATTGGCATCCACGTCCGCGCGCGCGGTGGCCCAGTCGACGACGGGTGTGACCACGGCCTCCCAGTCGTTCCGGAAGTACAGGCCCTGCTCGTACAACGCCTGCCCCTGCCCGGGCCCGTCGTACATCAGCACGTGGTACCCGCGGTCCACCGCGTCCAGCACCCCCGCGCCCAGCATGTCGCTCATGGTGCCGTCGCTGCCGTTGGTGGCGATGAGCAGGGGGCGGCGGCCCTCGCCGCCCGACAGCAGGTAGCCCTGCAGGGCCGTTGCCTCGTACGGGATCTTCACCGCCTCGACGGGCGTGGCCCACAACGACATCGCACGGTCGAAGGCATCGCGGTGGCGTCTCCACACCGCCAGTTCCCGCGTGGGATCACGCGTGGCGAGCACGTAGAAGAAGGCCGTGCCCATGTAGGAGGAGGCGCGCAGGTACAGCCAGCGGGCACTCACCGGGTGACCGCTGGCCTCGCATGCTCCGGCCTCGTCCAGGCACTGCTCGGCGACGGCCATCCAGGCGTCGAACCAGGAGTCGGCGTCGGCGTCGGCGATTCGACCGGCCGTGGCGATGACCTCACCGGCCTCGCTCAGCCCGTACGGGGCCGCGCCAAGCGCCATCAGGGTGGCGAACTCGAAGCCGGTCGTCTCGAAGAAGCGGCTGGCGGCCATGGTCGTCTGCTCCTCCCCCGCCTTTGGTGAACTGCTCGCCGCGAATACTGGCAGGGCGGGCCCTGCCCATGCGTCCACGGGTCGCTCCCGTAGGCTTTCCGCGTGGACGACCTGGACCTGCTGCGGCGATTCGAGCCGATCCTGCGCTTCAACCGGGTGGAACTGTTCCTGCCGTCCGACACCGGGGCCTACGTGCGCGCCTGCTCGCTGTGGCGACGGGGGGACGACGGGCAGGACGCGAAGCTGATGGGGGCGGGATCCCTCGACCTGGACCGCCTCGCGCGGGTGGCGCGTGAGCGTCAGGGCGACACCCTGCATCTGCTCTACGTGGAGGTCCCGCTATCGCGCCGGGAATACCGCGCGTGGCGTGCCGCCGGCAACGGGGAGCCCATGGCCGGCAGCAGCCGCTTCTCGCAGGTGGGCATCATCAGCCGCATCTTCGACGCGCTGTTCCGGCTCACCCTGCTCTTCCGCGGCCGCGTGCCACGGGGGTCGGTGGCCGCCGGGGAGATCACCTACCGCGAGCAGATCGCGGCGGCGGGGACGCCGTACTACGGGCGCGTGATGCGTGAGGCCGGGTGGACCATCCTGCAGTACTGGTTCTTCTACCCCATGAACGACTGGCGGTCGTCGTTCCACGGCATCAACGACCACGAGGCCGACTGGGAGAACATCATCCTGTACCTGTCGCCCGGGGCCGACGGCGACCTGGTGCCGCGGTGGGTGGCGTTCTCGTCGCACGACGCCGAGGGCGACGGGCTGCGGCGGCGGGCAGACGATCCCGACCTCGAATGGGTGGATGGACACGTGGTGGCCTACCCGGGCGCGGGGTCGCACTCCCACA
>JADHKZ010000039.1 GCA_016780995.1 Thermoleophilia bacterium
AACCGGCCGGCGCCGCTGCGCACCGGACCCGCGGCCGCCTAGGAGGCCGCGCCGCCCCCGGGCACCCAGAGCACGTCGCCCGTGCCCGCCGCCTTGTTGGCGCCGCGCGCGAGGATGAACAACAGGTCGGACAGCCGGTTGAGGTAGGCGATCACGTTGACCCCCACCGCCCCGGTGGGCTCGTGGTCGGCCAGCATCACCACGGACCGCTCCGCGCGACGGCACACGGTGCGCGCCACGTGCAGCTGCGCCGCCGCCTGCGTGCCACCGGGCAGCACGAAGCTGGTGAGGGGCTCCAGCCCGGAGTTGACCTGGTCACACCACTCCTCCAGCCAGGTGACGCGCTCGCCGGCGATGCGCAGGCGCCCCTCCTCGGCCTCGGGATCCACCGGCACCGCGAGGTCGGCGCCAACGTCGAACAGGTCGTTCTGCACCATGCCCAGGCGCTCGTCCCAGCCGTCGGGCAGGTCGCACAGCCGCACCACGCCCACGGCGGCGTTGAGCTCGTCCACCTCGCCGTAGGCGTTCACCCGCAGGTGGTCCTTGCGCACGAGGGTCATGTCGCCAAGGCGGGTATCGCCCTGGTCGCCCTGCCGCGTATAGATCTTGGTCAGGTGGATGCCCATTGCCCCACCATAGCCCCCAGCACGGTCATCACGGCGGGCCTACGGATGGGCCGGGTGCGCCTGATCCCACCGCTGCGCGAAGGCCACGGCGGTGGGCCCGTCGTGCACGCGGCCCATCAACTGCTCCTCGCGCGTGGCCACCAGCAGCTCGGCCAGCCAGGGCCCGGGCGGGCGCTCCAGTACCTGCGCCAGCGCGGCGCCGTCCAGCGGCGGCCGGATGGGCTCCATGGCCGCTATGCGTGCGTGGGCGGCCAGCATGTCGCGCGCCAGGGCCAGGTGCCGGGTGATCTGGATGGGCGTGGTGCGCGGCCCGTCGGTGGCCATGCGATCCGCCACCGACAGCACGATCGCCTCCACGGGGTCGGGTGCCACGCGGCGCAGGTAGCGGTCGTACTGCGCCAGGGTGAGCGGCTGGCGATGCACCATGAAGCCCAGCACCAGGTGGTCGCGCACCCCCCGCACCACGAACTCCCGCAGGCGGTTTGAGGTGCGCATCCGCCGCATCCAGGCGTCGGCCATCTCGGCGCCCCGACGATCGTGGCCGATGAAGGTGATGCGGCCGCTGTCCATCACGCCGCGGGTCTCGGCCTTCGCCATGTCGTGCATCAGCGCGGTCAGCCGCAGCGCCTGGCCCCGGGTGAGGTCATCCGCCAGGGGCTCGGCCAGCGACGCGGTGACCAGGCCGGCATCGGCGCGGAACACCGGCTCGGGGTCGGCCTCGATGGCCACCACGTTGTCCAGCACCTCCAACGTGTGGCCCAGCACGTCGAGGTGGTGGTACTCGCTCTGGTCCACGCCGCGGCAGTCCTCCAACTGGGGCACCAGCGCCCCCAGGCCGCCCAGGGCATCGAGGGCCCGCACGGCTCGCCCGGGGTCGGGAGCCATGATGATGCGCATGAACTCCTCCATCACGCGCTCGCCGGGGGCGCCCCCGATGCCCGGGGCCGCGGCGCGCGCGGCATCCGCCGCCGACGCATCGATGCGGAACCCCAGCGCGTCGGCGATGCGGGCGAGCCGGAGCACCCGCACGGGATCGTCCAACAGCGCCGAGGGCCCCACCAGCGCCATGCGGCCATCGGCCAGGTCGTCGAGCCCACCATGGCGGTCGATCACCTGGCCCTCGCCCGAGGCCGACAGGGCCAGCGCATTGATGGTGAAGTCGCGGCGCGCCAGGTCGGACTCCAGGCTGCCCCCCAGCAGGGGCATCACGTCCACCTGCACGCCCAGGCTGCCGCCGGTCACCCGCCACGCACCGAAGTCGCGCGACAGCTGGAACCGCGAGGCCCCATGCGCGATGGCCAGCGCCTTGGCCTGTGCCGCGGGGTCGCCCTGCGTGACCACGTCCAGGTCGGCCACGGGCCGGCCCAGCAGGGCATCGCGCAGCCCGCCCCCCACCACCCAGGCGGGCGCGTCCAGCGGCTGCAGGGGCGCCGTGAGGGCGCGGGCGTCCAGCCGGTGGGTCACCCCTGGTGCACCCGCGCCACGCGCGGGCTCACGGCGCACGTGACCTCGTAGGGAATCGATCCGCGCCAGCGGGCCATCTCGTCGGCGGTGATGCGCTCGTCGCCCTGGCGCCCGATGATCACCACCTCCTCCCCCCCGCGCTCGGGTGCCTCGGGCCCCAGGTCCACCGCCAGCAGGTCCATCGACACGGTGCCCACCACCGGCACGCGACGTCCACCCACCAGTACCTGGGCGACGTTGGAGAGGTCGCGCGCGAAGCCGTCGGCATAGCCCACCGGCACGATCCCCACCCAGGTGCCGCGCGCGGCGCGCCAGGTGCGCCCGTAGCCGGCGCTCATGCGCGAGGTGAAGGGCTTCACCAGCGCCAGGCGCGACGACCACGTCATCACCGGCACCAGGTCGTCATCCGACGGATCCCCGCCGAACGGCGAGCAGCCGTACAGCGCGATGCCGCAGCGCACCATGTCGAAGGCCGCATCCGGGTCGCGCAGCGTGCCGGCGCTGTTGGCCGCGTGCACCTGGATGCCCGGGAAGACGTCGCGGAAGGCGGGGATGAGCTGCCGGAACCGCACCAGCTGCTCGCGCATGAACCCGGCCTCGGGCCCCTCGCGCTCGTCGGCCGTGGCGAAGTGGGTCATCAGCCCCACCACCTGGCACCCGCGCTGCGCCGCCAGCCGGGCCAGGTCGAGCGCCTCATCGGCGCCGGTGCCCAGACGGCCCATGCCGGTGTCCACCTCCACGTGCACCCGGGGGGTGGCCAACGCCCCCGGGCTGGTGGCCCCCGCCACGGCACCCGACAGCCCGTCCACGGCGTGGGCGTCCCCCGCCACCACCTCGCAGCCCGCGGCCAGCGCGCGCGTGAACCCGCCATCCGCCAACGGGCTCATGATGAGGATGCGGGCGGTGATGCCGCCCAGGCGGAGCTCCTCGGCCTCCTCCACGCTGGCCACGGCCAGGCTGCCAGCCCCGCCATCCAGCGCGGCGCGCGCGCATGCCACCGCGCCGTGGCCGTAGCCGTTGGCCTTGACCACGGCCATCAGCTCTGCCCCAGCAGCGGCACGGGCCAGGCGGGCGGCATTGTGGCGCAGGGCGTCGAGGTCGATCACCGCCGTGGACCGGGCGTCGCTCATGCCGCCGCCCCCTCATGGCGCGCCGCGGGCAGCGCCTCGATGATGTCGCTGGCGATGGTGCCATCGCCCATTCCCGCCACCTCGCCCGCGAGCGCGTGGAGCGCAGCAGCGCAGGTGGCGGCGTGCACGGCAGGCATGCCCCCGGCCAGGAGCGCCGCGATGATGCCCGTGAGCACGTCACCCGAGCCCGCCGTGGCCAGCGCCTGCGTGCCGCCCTCCAGGATGATGGGCAGCTCCCCCGGCGCGCAGATGATGGTGCCCGGCCCCTTGAGCAGCGCCACGGCGCCGGAGCGCCGGGCAAGCTCGCGCGCCGACTCCAGGCGCCCTGCCTCCACCTGGTCGCGGGGCACCCCCAGCAGCCGGGCGGCCTCCCCCGCATGGGGCGTGATGACCGTGGGCGCGGGTCGCGCCCGCAGCGCCCCGGGGTCATCCCCCAGATGCCACAGGCCGTCCGCATCCAGCACCACCGGCAGCGCGATGCCGGCCAGCAGCGAGCGCACCAGCGCGCCCGTGGCGGGATCACGCCCGATCCCGGGGCCAATGGCCACCGCCGACATGCGGGAGGCCTGCCGCATGATCGAATCCAGGTCCGCGGCATCCACCATCACCTCGGGCGTGCCGGCCGCCACCTCCGCGCGCACCGCGTCGGGCACGCACGCCGCCACGATGCCGGCCCCCGCCCGCAGCGACGCGCGCGTGCTCAAGCGCACCGCGCCGCTCATGCCGGGCGCACCGCCCACCGCCAGCACGCCGCCCGCCCGGTACTTGTCGTCGCCCGCACCGCGTGACGGGATGGCGCCGACCACCTGACGCGTGGCCAGCCACGCGCACGGCGGCGGCTGCAGGTGGCGCGGGATGCCGATGTCGGCCACCACCACGCGCCCTGCCAGGAGGCGACCCGGCGCCACGTGCAGGCCGGGCTTGTCGGCCGCGAACGTGATGGTGAGGTCGGCCCGCACCGCGGGGCCCGGGGCGGTGCCGTCATCCGCGTTGATGCCGGTGGGCATGTCGATGGCCGCCACCGGGGCACCTGAGCCCGCCACGGCCTCCACCACGGCGTCCACGGGCGGACGCGGCGCACCGGCCGTGCCGGTGCCAAGCAGCGCGTCCACCACCACGCGCCCGCCGGCGGCGAGCGCGCCCAGGTCGACCTCGTCCACCACGATCCCCATGGCCACGGCCCGGTCGGCCATCAGCGCCCCGTCGGGGGTCTCCGGCGAGCGGGCGCCCGGCGCCTGCACGCGCACGTCCCAGCCCGCCTCGGCCAGGTGGCGCGCGATCACCATGCCGTCACCGCCATTGTTGCCCGGACCCACCAGCACCGTGGCCGCCGAGCCGGGCGGGAACGCGGCCAGGATCTCGCGTGCGGCCAGCAATCCGGCGGTCTCCATGAGCACCTCGCCGGCGATGCCCTCCTCGATCGCGCGCGCGTCGGCGTGGCGCACGGCGGCGGAATCGGACAGCGAGCGCATTCCCGGGAGAGGCGGCACGCCCGACATCCTATTGACGCGGCTAGGCGCCCCTGAGGATGGCCACGGCAGCGGCCATCCCCCGCGAGTGCGTGAGCGACAGCATCACCTCCACCACCCCGAGGTCGCCCGCGCGACGAAGGCACCTGCCGGTGAGGATGGCCGTGGGGGCGCCGCGGCCGCGCACCACCTCGGCCTCGTGCCAGCGCGTCATGCCGATGCCCAGGGCCTTGCCGATGGCCTCCTTGGCCGCGAACCGCGCGGCGAAGTGCTGCGGCGGGTAGGCCCGCGAGGCGCAGTAGGCTTCCTCGGCCGGCGTGAAGCAGCGCTGCGCGAACCGCGGGTGGCGCTCGAGCGCCCGCTCGATGCGATCGATCTCGATGAGGTCGATGCCCACGCCCAGTATGCCCGGGCCCATCGGCGGGGTCATTCCACCGTCACCGTCTTGGCCAGGTTGCGCGGCTGGTCCACGTTCAGGCCACGGGCACGGGCCACCGCGTAGGCGAACAACTGCAGCGGCACCACGGCCAGCACCGACGCCAGCAACGGCGGCGTGCGCGGCACGAACATCACGTCGTCCGCATGCTCGGCGATCTCCTCGTTGCCCGCGGTGGCCACCGCGATCACCTGCGCGCCGCGGGCGCGCACCTCCTGGATGTTGGACACCACCTTGTCGAACACGTGGCCGTCGGTGGCCACCACCACCACCGGCGAGCCGTCGTCCAGCAGCGCGATGGGCCCGTGCTTCATCTCGCCCGCCGGGTAGGCCTCGGTGGGCACGTACGAGATCTCCTTGAGCTTGAGCGCGCCCTCGTAGGACACCGGCATCCCCACGTGCCGACCCAGGTACAGGAAGAAGGGCCGGTCGGCGTACTTCTCCCCCACCTCGAGCGCATGCGCGGCGTCCGGCGACTCGAGGTACTGCTGCACAAGGTCGGGCAGGCGGTGCAGCTCGTCCCCCAGGTCGGCGGCGCCGGCGGCCGACAGCACGTGGCGGGCGCGCCCCAGCTTGAGCGCCAGGAGCGCCAGGGCCACCACCTGCGCGGTGTGGGTCTTGGTGGCGGCCACGCCGATCTCCAGCCCCGCGCGGGTGTACAGCACGCCGTCGGCATCGCGCACGGCCTGGGATCCCATGATGTTGGTGAGCGCCACCACGTGCGCCCCGCGCTCGCGGGCCACCCGCATGGCGGCCAGGGTGTCGGCCGTCTCGCCGCTCTGCGTGATGCCCACCACCAGGTCACCCGGGCCTGCCAGGCAGGTGCGGTAGCGGTACTCGCTGGCCACCTCCACGTGCACCGGCACCTGCGCCCAGTCCTCGATGAGGTACCGGCCCACCAGGCCCGCGTGGTACGAGGTGCCGCAGGCCACGATGTGCATGCGCTCCACGCGCCCCAGCGCAGCGTCGTCGAGCCCCAGGCCGGGGAGGTCCACCTCGCCCTCGGGCCGCAGGCGGTCGCCGATGGTGTCGCGAAGGGCCCCCGGCTGCTCGTGGATCTCCTTGAGCATGAAGGTGTCGAAGCCACCCTTCTCGGCCGCGTCCTCGTCCCAGTCCACGCGGGTGACCGGGCGGTCCACCTGCTGGTCGCCGTGGTGGATGGACACCGAGTCGGCCTCCACCACCACGATCTCGCCCGACTCCACCTCGATGATGTCGCGGGTCTCGGGCAGGAACGCCGGGATGGCCGACGCCACGAACCTCTCGCCCTCGCCCACGCCCACCACAAGCGGGGTCTCCTGCCGGTAGGCCACCAGGCGGCCGGGCTCATCGGCGCTGGTCGCCACGATGGTGAAGTGCCCCTCCAGGCGGTCCACGGCGGCCCGCATGGCGGCCGCCAGGTCACCTTGGTAGTGGCGGGAGATGAGGTGCGGGATCACCTCGGCGTCGGTCTCGCTGAGGAACACCACGCCGTCGTCCTGGAGCTCGGCGCGCAGTCGCACGTAGTTCTCGACGATGCCGTTCATCACCACCGAGATGCGGCCGCTCGCATCGGCGTGCGGGTGGGCGTTGGCCTGGGTGACGCGCCCGTGCGTGGCCCACCGGGTATGCCCCAGGCCCGTGGATGCCACCGACGAATCCGCGCCCTCCGCGTGCGCCGCCTTGCGCAGCTCGGCAAGGTTGCCCACGGCGCGCACGGTGCGAAGCCCCTCGGTGTCCAGGAGCACCATGCCCGCCGAGTCGTAGCCGCGGTACTCCAGGCGCTCGAGCCCCGCCAGGATGAGGTCCTCGCAGGGCCTGCCGCCCACGTATCCGATGATGCCGCACATCTCAGGCGTCCCCCTCGACCAGGCCCAGCGCGCGGCCGGCGGCCTCCGCGATCTCGTCGGCGATCTTCTCGCACTGCCCGGACGTCGGCGCCTCCACCATCACGCGCACCAGCGGCTCGGTGCCCGATGCCCGCAGCACGATGCGGCCGTTGTCGCCCAGCACGGCCTCATGGCCGCGCACCAGGTCCCACACCTCGGCGGCATCCCCCAGTTCGCCCTTGCGCTGCACGCGGATGCTCACCAGCCGCTGGGGCATGCGGGTCATCACCGATGCCGCCTCCGCGAGGCTGGTGCCCTGTTCGGAGAGTGCGGTGAGGAGCATGAGCCCCCCGGCAAGCCCATCCCCGGTAGGGCCGCTGGCCAGGTTGATGAGATGTCCGCTCTGCTCGCCTCCCAGCACCAAGCCGTGGGCGCGCATCTCAGCCAGCACGTAGCGGTCGCCCACGTCGGTCCACCGCACCTCGACGCCCCGGTCGGCCATGGCCCGGCGGAAGCCCAGGTTGGTCATGGTGGTGGTGACCACTGCGGGGCCCGGCAGGTCGCCGCGCCCCTGCAGCCAGATGGCGAGGACGGCCAGGATCTGGTCGCCGTCCACCACCGCGCCGGTGCCGTCGACCGCCAGCACGCGGTCACCGTCGCCGTCGAACGCCAGGCCCAGGTCGGCGCCCTCCGCCACCACGGCCGCCTGCAGCGCACCCAGGTGGGTGGAACCGCAGTCCACGTTGATGTTGGCGCCATCCGGATCGGCGCCGATGACCACCACGTCGGCGCCCAGGGCGGCCAGAACGTCAGGTGCCGTGACCACCGTGGCGCCATTGGCGCAGTCGATCACCACGCGGGTGCCGGAGAGGTCGATGGGAAAGCGCTTCAGCACGCGCTCGCGGTACGCCGCCGCTGCGCCATCCCAGCGCACGATCGATCCCACGCCGGCGCCCGTGGGCCGGTCGCCGCCCGGGTCGCCGATCAGGGCCTCGAGCGCGGCCTCATCCGAATCGGGAAGCTTGAAGCCGTCGGGCCCGAAGACCTTGATGCCGTTGTCGGGGAACGGGTTGTGCGACGCGCTGATGACCACGCCGCCGGTGAACGCGGCGTCCCCCGCCACCAACTCCGCCACGCCCGGGGTGGGCAGCACGCCCGCCAGCACCACCGAGCAGCCGGCCGAGGCGATGCCCGCCGCAAGCGCGGCCTCCAGCATGGGGCCGCTGCGGCGGGTGTCCTGCCCCACCAGCACGTTCCCCTCGCCGCCCGCGGCGCGACCGATGGCGCGCCCGATGGCCATGGCCAACTCGGGCGTGAGGTCGGCGTTCGCGACCCCGCGGACGCCGTCCGTCCCGAAGAGGCTCCGGGCCGGGGGCGCCTGCTCGCTCAGCGCTTCGAGAACTGGGGACGCTTGCGGGCGCCCTTGAGGCCCGCCTTCTTGCGCTCCTTCTCGCGCGCGTCGCGCGTGAGGAAGCCCTCGCGCTTGAGCTCGGGGCGAAGGTTCTCGTCCATCTCCACCAGCGCGCGGGCCACGGCGTGGCGCAGGGCGTCGGCCTGGCCCGAGATGCCGCCGCCGGTGAGGCGGGCCTTCACGTCGAACTGGCCCTCGAGGCCGGCGGCCACCAGCGGCGACTTGGCGGCGGTGACCAGCACCTTGCGGCCGAAGAAGTCGTCGATGGGGCGGCCGTTGCACGTGATGGTGCCGTCGCCGGGCTCCAGGATGATGCGCGCGACCGACGTCTTGCGCTTGCCGGTGGCCTGGATGCGGACCTGGGCGGTGCTCATGCGGTGACCTTCCTCTCGAGCCGGAGCGGCTCGGGCGACTGCGCCTCGTGCGGGTGCTCGGGGCCTGCGTAGACCTTCATCTTCATCAGCTGCTTGCGGCCCAGGGAGTTCTTGGGGAGCATCCCGCGCACGGCCATGCGGATGACCTCCTCGGGCCGGCGCTCCAGCTGCTCGCGCAGGGTGCGCTTGCGGATGCCGCCGGGGTAGCCCGAGTGGCGCCAGTAGAGCTTGTCGTCCATCTTGTTGCCGGTGACCGCGATCTTCTCGGCGTTCACCACCACCACGAAGTCGCCGCAGTCGGCGTGGGGCGTGTAGAACGGCGACCGCTTGCCACGGAGCGTCTCGGCGATGATGGTGGCCAGGCGACCGAGGTTCTGGCCCTCGGCGTCGACGATGTACCAGCGACGCTCGACGTCGCCGGGCTTGGCGCTCTTCGTCGTCTTGGTGAGGTGGGCTGCGGGCACGATTCTCCGATACGTGAGCAGGCGGCAGCGGCACCGCCCGTGAACGACGGCGAATCGTAGGGAAGGCCCCGCGTCGCCGCAACCGCTGACGGCATTGCGCCCGCGAATCCCCTGTGCCATACCCGTTTGGCCAGCCTTACACTGTCTGGTAGTTTAGTTGCCACTTCAAACAAACGTGCGTCTTCCACCGTTCCGCACCTCACCGGAGCCCCAATGCGCGAGTCCACCGTCATCATCAGCCGCTGCAAGGCCGTCGCCGCCCACGGGCGTCGCTGCATGCAGACCCCGTACATGACCAGCCCGTTCTGCTGGCACCACACGGCCCGCGCCGACCGCGAGGAACTGCGGCATGAGTCGCTGCGCGGGGACGACCACTCGAAGGAGCTGGCCGAGCGCATCGTGGGCGCCGACCTCACCGCCGAGCAGGTGCAGCAGATCGAGCAGGTGCTCGCCCGCCCCTAGGGGCCGGGCGGGGCCACTACTCCCACTCGATGGTGCCGGGTGGCTTGGACGTGACGTCCAGCACCACCCGGTTGACCCCCGGGACCTCGTTGATGATGCGGCTCGAGATCTTCTCGATGAGGTCGTAGGGCAGCCGGGCCCAGTCGGCGGTCATGGCGTCGTCGGACGTGACGGCGCGGATGACGATGGGGTAGGCGTACGTGCGGCTGTCGCCCTGCACCCCCACCGACCGCACGGCCGGCAGCACGGCGAACGACTGCCAGAGGTCGCGGTACATGCCGGCCAGGCGGATCTCCTCCTGCAGAACGAAGTCGGCCTGCCGCAGGATGTCCAGCCGTTCGGCCGTGACCTCGCCGATGATGCGGATGGCCAGGCCGGGGCCCGGGAACGGCTGGCGCCACACCATGCGCTCGGGCAGGCCGAGCTCCTCGCCCACCAGGCGCACCTCGTCCTTGAACAGCTGGCGCAGCGGCTCGACGAGCTCCATCTCCATGTCGTCGGGGAGCCCGCCCACGTTGTGGTGGCTCTTGATGGTGGCCGCGTTGGTGCCGCCGCCCGACTCGATGACGTCGCTGTAGAGCGTGCCCTGCACGAGGAACTTCTCGTTGCCCAGCTTGGCGGCCTCGGCATCGAAGGTGTTGATGAACTCCGCGCCGATGATCTTGCGCTTCTGCTCGGGATCGGTGACCCCCGCCAGCTTCGACAGGAACTGGTCCTGCGCGCGCACGTGCACCAGGGGCACGTGGAAATGGTGGCCGAAGGCCTCCTCCACCTGCTCGCCCTCGTTCATGCGCAACATGCCGTGGTCGACGAACACGCAGGTGAGTTTGTCGCCGATGGCGCGGTGCACCAGCAGGGCGGCCACGGCGCTGTCCACCCCGCCCGACAGCCCACAGATGGCCTTCTGGTCACCCACCTGCTCGCGGATGCGCGTGACCTGGTCGTCGATGACATTGGCCGGCGTCCACGTGGGTGCCAGGTCGCAGGCATCGAACAGGAACGACTTGAGGAGGTCGGTTCCGAACGGCGTGTGCACCACCTCGGGGTGGAACTGCACGCCGAACCGCCTGCCCGCGCGATCCTCCATGGCCGCGATGGGCGCCCCCTGGGTCTGGGCGGTGACCGTGAAGCCGTCGGGCGCCGTGGTGACGGCGTCGCGGTGGCTCATCCAGCAGGTGTCGGCAGGGAGATCGCGGAAAAGCCCCTCGCGGGAGAGCACCCGGATGTCGGTGCGGCCGAACTCGCCGGAGCCGTTGTTGGTGACCACCCCGCCCAGTGCCTGCGCCATGGACTGCATGCCGTAGCAAATGCCCAGCACGGGGATTCCCAGCTCCAGCAGGCGGCGGTCGAGCGCGGGGGCGCCGTCCTCGTACACCGAGGCCGGCCCGCCGGAGAGGATGATGCCGCCGGGCGCGATACGCGCCACCTCGGCGGGGTCGACGTCGTGCGGCACGATTGCCGAGAACACGCGGCACTCGCGCACGCGGCGGGCGATGAGCTGGCTGTACTGGGCGCCGAAGTCGACCACCAGCACGCCGCCCGCCGCCTGGTGCTCCAGTTCGGGGGCGAGGTGGAACGCCACCGTCAGCCCATGCCCACCGACTGCGCCTGCTGCAGCTTCTTGCCCTCGGTCTTGAGCGCCGGGGCGATCATGACCTCGCACTTCTGGAAGCTCTGGATCGACTCGTAGCCGCAGGTGGCCAGCGCGTTGCGCAGGCCACCGATGAGGTTGAGCGAGCCGTCGTTCTCGTTGGCCGGGCCCAGGAGGATCTCCTTGATGGTGCCCAGCGTGGTGGTGCGCACGCGCGTGCCGCGCGGCAGCTCCGGGTGGAACGTGGCCATGCCCCAGTGGTTGCCATGGCCCGGCGCCTCGGCGGCCTTGGCCAGCGGGGATCCCACCATGCAGGCGTCGGCGCCACAGGCGATCGCCTTGGCCAGGTCGCCGCCGTACGCCATGCCGCCATCGGCGATGACGTTCACGTACTGGCCGGTCTCCAGCAGGTGCTGCATGCGCGCACCCGCGGCATCGGCGATGGCGGTGGCCTGCGGCACGCCCACGCCGATCACCTGGCGTGTGGTGCAGGCCGCGCCGGGGCCCACGCCCACCAGCACGCCCACGGCACCGGTGCGCATGAGGTGCAGCGCGGTGGAGTACGACGCGCACCCGCCCACGATCACCGGCACCGGCAGGTCGGCGATGAACTGCTTGAGGTTGAGGGGCTCCACCGACGACGACACGTGCTCGGCCGACACCACCGTGCCCTGGATGACCAGGATGTCGAGGCCGGCGTCGAGCGCCGGGCCGATGAAGGCCTCCACGCGCTGCGGGGTGAGCGACCCGGCGGTGAGCACGCCCGACGCCTTGATCTCCTTGATGCGCTCCACCATGAGGTCGGTGTCGACATCGCGGGCGCGGTAGATGTCCTGCAGGCCGGCCGTGGCCTTGTCGGGCGGGAAGTCGGCGATCTTGCGCAGCTCGGCGTCGGGGTCCTCGTACCGGCTCTGGATGCCCTCGAGGTTGAGCACTCCCAGGCCGCCCAGCCTGCCGATCTCGATCGCCGTGGCCGGCGACACCACGCCGTCCATGGCCGATGCCAGCAGCGGCATCTCCATGGTGTACTGACCCAGCTGCCAGGAGAGGTCGACATCCTCCGGATCGCGCGTGCGCCTGCTGGGGACGATGGCGATCTCGTCCAGCCCGTAGGCCCTCCGCCCGCGCTTGCCCCGGCCGATCTCGATCTCCACCCGTGCTCCCCGGTCCGTTGAACGTGAGAGGGCAACCTACCACCCACGTCCGGACGCCCGGATGCCGCCTGAAATGGGGTTCCGGGGGCCCCTCAGGCCCCCGCGGCCAGCTCCTCCACGGACACCTGCCGGGCCAGTGCATCCACGTCGGCGCGGTCCACCACGCCGGCGCCCAGCAGCTGCGTGCTGGCCGCGCCCGACGCCACCGCGCGCTGCAGCGCCTGCTCCACCTCATCGCCGTCGTAGGTTCCGGCCAGGAACCCGGCCAGGAAGGCGTCACCGGATCCCACGGTGCTCACCACGTCGCTGCGCACGTCGATGCGCGCCGTGAGCGTGCGCCCGGCATCCTCGCCGTCATGGCCCCCGATGCGCGCCACGCACCCGCCGGGGTCGTGCACCAGCGCCGAGCGGGCACCCATGGAGCACAGCGCCTCGGCGCCCACCACCATGTCCTCGTCGTCCGAGAATTCGTTGCCCACCACCTCCTCGGCCTCGCGGGCGTTGGGGCTCACCAGCCAGGGCTCCTCGGCCAGGGCGGCGCGCAGCGGCGGGCCGGGCACGTCCACCACGATGGGCAGGTCGGGGCGAGCCAACTCCCGCACCAGCACGCCGTAGAAGTCGGCCGGCACGTCGCGGGGCAGCGACCCCGCCAGCACCACGATGTCGGCGCCCTTCGACAGGTACGCCAGCTTCTCCATGAGCAGCTCCAGCTCGGCGTCGGCGACGGACGGGCCGTACTCGTTGATCTCGGTCTGCTGCAGCGAGGTGGGGTCCACCACGGCGGTGGACGTGCGGGACTCATCGGCGATGCGCACGAAGTCGTTGAGAATGCCCTCCGCAGTGAGCTGCTCGATGATGGAGATGCCCGTGCGGCCACCGGCGAGCCCCGTGGCGATGACCGGCTGGCCCAGGTTGCGCAGGGCGCGGGCCACGTTCACGCCCTTGCCGCCCGGCAGGGTGAGCGCGTCGCTGGCGCGGTGGCGCCGCCCGGCCTGGAAGTTGGGGACGCTCAGGGTGCGGTCGAGCGCCGCGTTGAGTGTGACCGTGAGGATCATGTGAAGACGGACCCTATACCGGAAAGCGCCGTGCGCAGGGAATCGCCGAAACCGGGCGCGCCCACGGCTGCGCGGGCCACGAGCGCCGACCGCGCCACCACGTCGTCGCCCTGGCGCACCTCCAGCGTGCCCAGCCTCTGGCCCCTGCCCACCGGGGCCGGTGCCGCGGAGGGGGCGCTCACGCGCATGGTCACGGGCTGGCCCACCCGGATGGTGGCCGCCACGGGCGAGGGCGGAGCCAGCGCCACGGTGGCGCCGGGCACGCCCTGCACCGGCACGTCCACCACGGAGCGGCCGCGGGGCACCACCACCGGCCGCGCGTAGTTGGAGAACCCCCACTCCAGCAGGGCCTTGGCGTCGCGGGCACGCGTGGCGCGGTCGGGCTCGCCCATCAGCACCGCGTAGAGGTCGCGACCCAGCCGCGCGGAGGTGGCGTGCGCCACCAGGGTGTAGCCGGCCCGGTCGGTGTTGCCCGTCTTGATGCCGTCGGCCTCGGGCATGATGGACAGCAGGTCGTTCTGGGACTCCAGCCGGCGCGTGCCCTGCCCCCCGGGCCCCGGGATCGTGACCGCGCGGCCTGCCACCAGCCTGCGCAGGAACGGGTCCTTCATCACCTCGCGCCCCAGCACCAGCAGGTCCTGTGGTGATGACTCCTGGCCGGGGGCGTCGAGGCCGTGGGGGTTGGCGAACCGCGTGCGCGACATCCCGAGCGCCTTCGCCTTGTCGTTCATGCGCACCACGAACTCGCCCTCGGACCCCGCGACGGCGTAGGCCAGCGCGGTGCCGGCGTCGTTGCCGCTGCCGATCATGAGCGCCCGCACGAGGTCGCGCACCGAGATGCGCTCGCCCGGGCGGAGGCCCGCCGACGACTCGCCCACCGCGGCGGCGGCCGGGACCACCTGCACCAGCCGGTCGGGGTCTCCCGACTCCAGCGCCACCAGCGCCGTCATCATCTTGGTGAGGCTGGCCATGGCGCGCGGCTGGTCGGCCGCCCGCTTGGCCAGCACGTCGCCGGTCTGGCCGTCCACCAGCAGCCATGCCGCGCCCTGGGGTGCGGGAGCGGGTCCCGCGCCCAGGGCCGATGCCGGCGCCAGGAGCGCCGTGAGCAGTGCTGCCCGCAGGACGTTCCGCACGGAGCCGATCGTACCAGCGGCGCGACACGGCCCGAGGCGGGGCAGGCCCGCGGATGCAACGCTTGGGGGGTGAGCACGGAGACCGCCGAGACGGCCGTCATCGCCGCGGCCACGGGGCCCGGCGGCCTTACCGAGGCAGAGGCCGCCGCGCGGCGGCCGTCGCGGCGCAGGTCGTCACCCGGGCGCTCGTACGCCAGCATCGTGCGCGCCAACGTCTTCACGCTCTTCAACCTGATCCTGGTCACGTTCGCGGTGATCACGCTGGTGTTCGGCGACTGGCGCGATGTGTTCTTCCTCTTCATCCTGGTGGTCAACATCACCATCGGCATCGCCCAGGAGGTGCGCGCCAAGTGGGCCGTGGAGCGCCTGGCGGCGCTGGTGGCGCCCACCGCCCGCGTGGTGCGCGACGGCACCGAGCGCAGCATGGGCGTGGACGACGTGGTGCCCGGCGACCTGGTGCTG
>JADHKZ010000040.1 GCA_016780995.1 Thermoleophilia bacterium
CGCCGAACCGCCACCCCCCGCGGTGCGGATAGCGCACCTGGTCCCCCGGCACGAGGTCCGGATGGGCCAGGCTCATCTGTCCGGGAGCGTCCATGTCCATGGTCATGTTTCGTCATGACCGTCGGGTTCCCCCCCTCAGGCCGCATCAGAAGGCGCTGGTAGTGTCGGCGCGCCACGCCGGGCGTGGCACCTACTCTCGCCAGCACCCGGAAGGGGTATGCATGAACACGACCGAGTTCGCGAAGGCACTTGCCACCCGCACCGACATGACCGTGGCCGAGGCCACCAACGTCACCAAGCACTTCCTCGACCTCCTGAAGGAGGGCGTCAACAAGGGCGAGCGGATCGCGTTCCTCGGCTTCGGCACCTTCTCCGTTGCACGTCGTCCCGCCCGTACCGGCGTGAACCCGCGCAACCCCACCCAGAAGGTGAAGATCCCGGCCCGCAATGTGGTGCGCTTCACCCCCGGCACCTCGCTCAAGGAGGCCGCGAACGGCAAGTTCAAGCCGATCGCCGCGGCCAAGAAGGCCGAGAAGAAGGTCGTGGCCACGGCCAAGAAGGACGTGAAGAAGGCCACCACCGCCGCCAAGAAGGTGGAGAAGAAGGCCGCCACCACGGCGAAGAAGGCCGTGAAGAAGGCCGCGCCGAAGAAGCGCAAGTAATCCCGCGACGGGCCGACCGGGGCATTCCCCCCGGTCGGCCCACGCGCGGTACTACGAGGCGGCGGCCTCCGCGGCCACCTGATCGCCGGTGCGCATGCGGCACGTGCCGGTGCCGGCGCAGGCCTCGCACTCGGGCACCTCGCCGCGCACGTGCGCGAGGCAGTACTCCACGCGGGCGCTCACCACGTCGGCCATGAGCGGGTGCACGCCGAACGGGGCCGCCACCAGGTAGGTGACGCCCGGGTGCCGCGCGGCGGCCTCGGCCGCCAGCTCGGGGATGTCCTGGTTCCAGTGCTTGCCCGGCAGCAGGAAGTACGGCTGGATCACCACCGTGGTGGCGCCGCGCTCCACGCACCGGTCGAATGCCGTCGCGATGGAGGGCTCGGCCAGCTCCATGTGGGCGGGCTCCACGATGTCGTAGTCCAGGCGCTCGGAGATGGACGTGCGGGTGAGGTCCTCGAGCATCTCGTTGCTCGCGGCACGGCGGCTGCCGTGATCCACCACGATCACGCCGATCACGTCGGGGTTCGGGTTCTCATCCATGCTGGTGATGATAGGACCGCCCCGGTCAGGATGGGCGGAGAACCAACATGTGGTCACCACCACGGATGAATTCGTACGGCACCGGGCGCACCTCCGACTCCACTCCATGCGCACGCAGGTCGGACCGGAGCCGGTCGAGGTGCGGCCATGGCTGCATGGTGGTGTCCACCAAGGGGAACACCCGGGCCTCCGCCCGCGCCACACGCGCGAGCTCGCGCGCAGCGGCCACGTGCCCCGCGTAGTCGAAGTGGTCGGGGTACACGAACAGCAGGTGGGACGACACCACCAGGCGGAAGGCATCGTCGCCCAACGGCAGCGCGGGGAGCGCGCCGGCCACGTAGGCGTGCGGGTGGGCGGCGCGATCGCGCGCGAAGGCATCCACGGCCTCCATCCGCCGCCGCAGGTGGTCGTCCACGTCACGGAAGAACCCCCATGCATACGTGGCCGGGTTGTCCCGCACGTACCGGTTGCCGAAGGCCGTGTCCTCGCGGGCACGCTGCTCCAGCGCATCATGGGGTCCGGCGTACTGCGGGTCCATGGCGGTGACGCGGCAGCCCATGGCCCGCGCGCCCGCTGCGAAGCCGCTGGCACCGGCGGGGCAGTCCAGCACCGGCCCGTCCAGGAGGTCGCCGTCGGCAAGGTCGAACATGGCCCGGTACTCGTCGAATGGCCGCGCCGTGACGATGATGTCGCCCAGGCCGCGGTACGCAGGCCGGCTCACGCCACCTCGCCCCCCGCCGCCGGATCCGCCGGCTGCCCCACCCCGGCCCCGGGCACCCCTGCTCCCGGCAGCCGCACCACGGTGGCCGCGCCGATCCCGGCCTGGCGGTCGGGCATGCACGTGAGCACGATCACCTGGGCGTCGCGACCCGCCGCGGCCAGCGCCGCGCCGAGGCCCTGCAGACGCGCGGCATCGGAATAGCCCATGGCATCGTCGATGATCACCGGCGCGCCGCCATCGGCAGAGGCCAGCGAGGCCGCCGCCAGGCGCCCGATAACCGCCAACTGCTCGCGCGCACCGCCGGAGAGGGCGTCATACGGCACGGTGACGCCGCCCTGGGTGCGGCTGGCCACGCGCAGGCTGGCGTGGTCGATCTCCACCGTGGTGCCCGGGCCGAACACCATGCGGGCAAGGCGCTCGACGCGCTCCCTGAACGGGCCCACGTAGGCGCGACGAGCCTGGTCGAGGTGGCGCGACATGACCTCATGCAGCAGGTTGGCGGCCGCGGCCTGGCGCTCGGCCCGCGCCAGATCCGCCTCGGCGGCCCGGGCGGACTCGTCGGCCACCGCCACCTGGTCGGCCAGCCCCTCCTCCCCGGCCTGGCCGATCTCGCCCAGCAGGCGCTCGGCCGCCAGCGCCAGCGTGGCGCGGTCGTCCTGCAGGCGGGCCAGCGCCGTGCGGGCGTTGCGGGCCAGCTCGCGCAGCGTGTCGGGGTCGTCACCCGCCAGCGCATCGGCCTGCTCGCGATGCCGGGCCCGTGCGTCACGGGCCTCGCCGGCGCTGCCATCGGCCGCCTGCTCCAGGGCGTGGTCGGGCTGGTGCGCCCGCGCCGCCTCCAGGGACGCGCGGTCATCCTCCAATCGCGCCTTCTCGGCCTGCATGCGCCCCTGCTGCTCGGCCAGCGCCGCGCGCGCGATGCCCACGCGGGCCTCGGCCTGCTGCTGGCGGCCGCGGCCCGTGTCCTCTGCCCGCCGGGCGTCGTCGCGCGCGGCCTCGCACCGGGCCACCTGCGCCATGGCCTGGTCGAGCGACTCCGGTGCGCCCTCTCCGGCCCCGGGTGCGTGGGCCTGCGCCCGCTCGCGTGCCCGGGCAATCTTGGCGTCCATCTCATCGGGGGTCAGGTCATACAGCGCGCGGCCGCGCGCCTGGCGCGCCTCGTCGGCAGCGCGCTCGTGCTCGATGCGCGCGCGCTCGAGGGCGCGCGCGTGGCCCACCCCCTCTCCCTCGCCCAGGCCCGCACGTGCCAACAGCGACGCCAGGTGGGCGGCGGCGCGGCGGTCCTCCTCCACCGCCGCCGCGGCGTGGTCGCGCAGGCGGATGCGTGCCACCCCCGGCAACCGCAGCTCATCGCCCGGCAGCAGGTGGAGGTCCACCTCGTCCCCCGCATGCAGCGCGTGGTGCTGCTCGCCGGCCTCCACCACCACGTCGCCATCGGCCGCCACGCGAAGCGGGGCGCCGGAGTCGGCGAGCCGGCCGGCGGCCACGGCATGGGCCACCGCGGCGTCCTCGATGGCCTGCATCAACTCGGCGTCGATGGTGCAGTCGGCCAGGAACTCCTCGGCGGCTGCCAGGCGCTCCTCCGCTTCACGCACGGCCTGGCGCCGCTCCAGCAGGAACTCCAGGTCGAAGTCGTCCCGCAGGCGATCCGCGGCCGCGGATGCCGCGGCCAGCCGGGTGTCGGCAGCACGCACGGCGGTGACCGCATCGGCCACCGTCCCCTGCGCATCGCGGAGCTGCTGCTCGGCGGCGCCCATCTCGGCCCCCGCCGCCTGCATCGCCTCCTCCAGCACGGCCAGGCGGCCCTCGTCGTCCGCCACCGCCTGCAGCAACGCCCGGCGCGCTGCCAGCGCGTGCTGGGCCACCTGCGCGGCCTGCTCGGCCGCCTCGGCCGCACGGTCCAGGTCGCGCACGGCCTGCTCGCGCTCCGCCACGGCCGCCAGGTCGGCATCGCATGCGTCACGCCGCCGCACCAGGTCGGGCTCCTGCTCCAGCGATGCCCGGATGTCCCTCTCGAGCCCGCGGTGCTCGTCGATGCGGGCCTCGAGCACGTCGAGGCGTGCCTGCTGTGCGGACGCATGCTCGCGGGCCTGCGCCGACGAGTCACGCAGCTGCAGGAGCGCCTTGTTGGGCGATCCCCCGGGGGTGGTCCAGCGCTGGCGCTCCGCATCCACGGCATCCATGAGGGCCGTGTCCTCGTCGCCCGCGCCGCTGCCCCCGGCGGCGATGTCGAGTGCGCGGGCCAGGCTGCTGCTGGGCGCCAGGTCGGCCTGGTCGAGGGGCAAGCCCTGCTGGTGGCGAAGCGCGGCGAACAGGGCGGTGTCCATGGTCTCGCCCAGGATCTCCACCACCCGGTCGTGCGCCGCGCGGCCGGTGAGCTGTTCGGGTGCAGGGGCATGCACGTGCAACTCGGTGACCACGCCCTTGACCCACTGCTTGGAGTAGGTGAGGCGATACGGCCCGGTCTCGAACTCCATCTCCACCCACGGGCCCACGTCGCGTCCCACCGGCTGGGCGGCCTTCACCCGTGCCCGCGTGGAGGAGTCGGGGTCGGCGAGGAGCATGTCGATGGCGTCCACGATGCTGGACTTGCCGGCCTCGTTGGGCCCCTGCACCACGGTGACGCCAACGGGCGCCAGGCGCACATCGGCAGTGCCTACGCCCCGGAAGTCGCGCAGGGCGATGCGGTGGATCCTCATGCGGGCCGCGCCAGGCGGTTGAGCAGGCGCAGGGCGTCGCGCGCATCCTGCTGGCGGGGGCCCTCCTGCGCCGCCAACGCCGCGATCTCGGCCGCCGCGTCATGGGCGTAGCCCGTGAGCCCGAGTTCGTGCAGCGCGTCGTCGTCCACGAACACCGAGAGGTCGCTGCGCCCCTCCGACACCGTGAGCCCCGCCAGCACGTCGCCGTGGTGGCGGAGCACCTCCTGGAGGCGGGCATCCTCGGCCACCGACAGGGTGCCCACCAGGGCCAGGCGCACCACGGACCGGGCCTTGTCGGGCACGGACTCCAGCTCGGCGTCCAGGCGCTCCACGTCGTCGATGCCGCCCAGGCGGGCCTCGATGCGGCGGAACTCCCAGCCGCCCACGCGATGCTCGGCAACCGACGTGCCCGAGGCATCCACGTCCACCACCAGCGCGGTGCCCGGGTTCACCTGGTCATGCCCGGTGGCCACCGGCGCCCCCGGATAGCGGATGCGCGGTTCCCCGGCCACCTCCCCCGCGGAATGGCGGTCGCCCAGCGCCGCGTAGGCGATGGCGCCCGAGAACAGCGCATGGCGCAGTGGATCGAGCCGGATGAGGGATGGGTCGGTGGGGTCGGGCGACAGCGCGTCCACCGCGCCGTGCGCCGCCAGCACGCGCAGGACACCGGGGTCGGGGGCCAGGCCCTGGAGGGCCTCGGCGGCCAGGTCCCGCCCCGGACGCCGCGTGTGCCAGGGCGCGCCCACCAGCTGCACGCCCGGCGCCACGGAAATGGGCGTGCTGTCGGCGATGACCGTGACGTGGGGCGGACAGCGATCGCGGAACAGGTGGGTGCGGTACACCGACGCGGCATCCAGCGGGTCGTGGTTGCCGGGCAGGAGGTACACCGGCACCTCGAATGCGCCCAGTGCATCCAGCGCGCGTGCGACGGCGCGGCGGTCCACGTGGTTGGAGTCGAACAGGTCGCCACACGCCACCACGAAGGCGCAGCCCTCGTCGGCCGCGAGGGCGGCCATGCGGCGCACCGCCTGGATGCGGTCGTCCGCGAAGCGCGCCTGGGCCTCCGGGCCCAGAAAGCGCCGGGTCATGCCCAGGTGCCAGTCGGCGGTATGCAGGAAGCGCATCGGACCCACGAGGTTAGGTCGGGTCCCGGACGCGCGCCGCTTACCTCATCGGGCCACGAGGCCCGCCCGCATGGCATCGAGCGGCGGCTCGGTGCCGGTCCACTGCGCGAACGCGGCAGCGCCCTGGTGCAGCAGCATCCCCAGCCCGTCCACCGTGCGGGCCCCGCGGGCACCAGCGGCGCGGAGCCACGGGGTGGGCTCCTGCCGGTAGACGATGTCGTAGGCCACGGTGCCCGGGCCCAGTGCATCGAGGGGCAGCTCCGGGGGCACCTCATCTGATCCCATGCCCAGGCTGGTGGCGTTGACCACCAGCACGGCGTCGGCCGCAGCCCGCTCCACCTCGTCGCGGGTCATCCCAACCGGCTCGCCAAGCGCGGCGGCCCTGTCGGCGGTGCGGTTGGCCACCCGCACGCGGGCCCCGCGCCCGGCCAGCGCGAACGCGATGGCCCGGGCCGCGCCGCCGGCGCCGATCATGAGCACGGTGGCGCCATCCAGTTCCACCGGCGCGGCCTCGTCCAGCGCCCGCAGGAATCCCTCTGCGTCGGTGTTGTCACCGCGCAGGCGGCCATCCTCCAGCGGCACGAGGGTATTGGCGGCCCCGATGGCCTGCACCGCCGGCGTGACCTCGTCGCAGCACTCCAGCACCGCCTGCTTGTGCGGGATGGTGACGCTGAGCCCACCGCAGCCGGCGCGGAATAGCCCGGTGACGGCTGGCACCAGGTGATCGGGGTGAATGGGGAACGCCAGGTAGGCCCAGTCGAGCCCCATCTCACGGAAGGCGGCGTTGTGCATGGACGGCGAGAGCGAGTGCTCCACCGGCCAGCCGATTACCCCGGCGAAGCGCGTGCGCGACGTGGGCCAGGGGGCGTCCATCATCCCCCGCCGTTCGCGGCCGCCCGCTTGATGTTGGCGATGTGCTCGGCCTCGGTGCGGGCGAACCAGTGGAGGCCGGTGCCGTCGTTCTTCGACACGTAGAAGAGGTACTTCGACGGCAGCGGGTTGGCCGCCGCCCGGATGGACTCCTCGCTGGGGTTGCAGATGGGGCCCGGGGGCAGGCCCACGAACTTTCGTGTGTTGTACGGGGAGTCGATGTCGAGGTCGGCCTTGGTGAGCTCCGGCTTCCACGATCCGAGCGCATACTACACGGTGGCATCGATGTCCAGGCGCATGCGCGCGCGCAGGCGGTTCTCGATGACCCCCGCCACCAGGCGCCGCTCTCGGGGATCGCTGGTCTCGCGCTCCACCAGCGAAGCGATGATGAGCACGTCGTACTTGGTGAGGTTCTTGCGCTTGGCCGCGGCGTAGTTGATGCCCGCCGTGCGCTGCTCGTAGGTGGACACCTGGTAGTCCACCAGGTCCTTCACGGGCTTGGAGGGGTCCACCGGGTAGGTGGCCGGGAACAGGAAGCCCTCCAGCGACGTGGGCTTCTTCGTGCCGGCCAGCAGCTGCCCGCGGCGCGACGGGTCGGTGGCCTGCATGTATTCCGACGCCGGGATGCCGGTCTTCTCCTGGAGGATGTCCGCCATCTCGCTGCGCCGCAGGCCCTCGATGAAGAGCACGTCCACCGTGGACGAGGTGGAGGTGGGCCCCGATGCGGTGCCATCACCCCCGCTGCCGCCGGACAGCCAGATGAACCCGCCAACGGCCAGGGCCACCACAACGGCCAGCGAGATGAGCACGGCCAGCACCGTGCGGCCGGCCGGGGTGGCGCGCTGCGGGCGGGGGCGCCGGGTGCTCACGCGGCGGCCGCCCGCCCGCGCAGCCAGGCCTCCAGGATCACGCACGCGGCCACGCTGTCGATGGCGGCGTCCGAACCCGCCTCGCGGGCCCGGCGCTCCGCCTCGGCCGTGGACAGGCGCTCGTCCGCCAGCTCCACGCGGGCGTCCACCCGCGCCCTGAGCCGGCCGGCGAATGACGACGCGTGGTGGGCCTGCTCACCGGCCACGCCCGACATCAGGAGGGGCTTGCCGATGACGATGACCTCGGGGGCCTGCTCCGCCAGCACCGCGTCCAGCGCTGCGGCGCCCTCCGGGCGGTCGATCTCGTGGATCACCGGCAGCGGGCGCACGATGGTTCCCGAGGGGTCGGTGACCGCCACCCCGGTCCGCGCGCGCCCGAGGTCGAGCGCGAGGGCCTTCATCCGGCCGCCGACCTCAGCACGACCTTGGCGTGCTCGATGGCCTCCGGCATGCGCGAGGGGTCCTTGCCCCCGGCGCGTGCCATGCCGGGCTTGCCTCCCCCGCCGCCGCCCACCACGGGTGCGACCTCGCGCATGAGGTCGGCGGCCGAGAGCCCCGCCTCGACGGCGGCATCATCGAAGTTGGCCACCAGCATGGCCTTGCCGTCGGCCACGGCACCCAGCACCACCGCGGCACCCGGGCCCACGGCCTGCTTGACGCGGTCGGTGAGCTGAAGCAGGTCGTCCATGTCGGCGGCCTCCACCTGCGCGGCCAGCAGGCGGGCGGTGCCGGCCTCCTCGGCTGCCGCGGCCACCTGGGCCACGTCCACCCTTCCCGCGCGGGCCCGCTTGAGGTCGGCCTCCAAGGCCCGGATGCGATCGTCGCGCTGCGCGAGCTCGTCGGTCAGCGCGCGCTCGCGAGCGCGCAGGTGCTCCACCGCGGCAAGGCCGGTGACGGCCTCGATGCGCCGGGTGGCGGCGCCGGTGCTGCCCTCCGACACGATGACCAGCGGACCGATCTCGCCGGTGCGCGACACGTGGCACCCGCCGCAGAGCTCGGCCGAGAAGTCCCCGGTCCGCACCACGCGCACCACCTCGCCGTACTTCTCCTCGAATAGGCCGATGGCCCCCATGGAGTCGGCATCGGCGCGGGGCATCACCTGCGCGCCAACGGGGGCATCCTCGGCCACGCGGGCGTTGACATCGGCCTCGATGGCCGCGAGGGCCTCGGGATCGATCTTGCCGCGGTGCGTGAAGTCGAACCGCAGCTTGTCGGGGCCCACGTACGAACCGGCCTGGCGCACGCCCTCGCCCAGCGCGCGGCGCAGCGCCCAGTTGAGCACGTGCGTGGCCGTGTGGTTGGCCTGCGTGGCGTGGCGCAGGGCGGAATCCACCCGGGCGGTCACCTGGGCGCCCACCGGGAGGTCGCCCTGCACGGCCACGCGCAGCACCTGGTCGTCGCCCAGGCGCAGGACGTCGAGCACCTCGGCGCTGCCGGCGTTGCCGGTGATCCACCCGTGGTCCGAGACCTGACCGCCGCCCTCGGCGTAGAACGGGCTGGTGGCAAGCTTGGCCAGCGCCTGCCCGCCCTCCAGGGGCTGGATGGCGGTGATGGTGGTGGCCACCTCCAGCTGGTCGTAGCCCACGAACTGCGCGGGGGCGCACGATGCCGCCAGGGCCTCCGCGGCCTGCCGGTCCACGCCGCCGCCCTTGCGGCCGGCAGCCCGAGCGCGCTCGCGCTGCTCGCCCATCAGCCGGTCGAACCCCTCCTCGTCCACCTGCAGGCCGTGCTCCTCGGCGGCGTCACGGGTGAGGTCCAGCGGAAAGCCATAGGTGTCGTGCAGGCGGAAGGCATCGTCGCCCGAGATCACCCCGGCGCCACGCGAGCGATCCAGCACCTCCTCCAGCAGGCGCGTGCCCTGCTCGAGGGTGCGGGCGAACTGCTCGGCCTCGGCGCCGACGGTGTCCAGCACCTCGGAACGCTCCTGCTCAAGCTCCGGGTAGGCGTCGCCGTAGCCATCGGCCACCACGTCCACCAGGCCCACCAGGCTGGTGGGCCCCAGTCCCAGGTAGGCGCCCTCGCTCACGGCGCGGCGGATGATGCGGCGCAGGATGTAGTCGCGTCCCTCATTGCCCGGGCGCACGCCGTCGGCCGCGAGGAAGGTCATGGCCCGGCCGTGGTCGGCCAGCACGCGCATGGCACGGTCCACGCGGGGGTCGGAGCCGTACGCGCGCCCGGACGCCCGCTCGGCCCACGCCACCAGCGGGCGGAAGCCGTCGGTCTCGAACACGGTCTCCTTGCCCTGCAGGATGGCCGCAAGGCGCTCCAGCCCCGCGCCGGTGTCGATGTTCTGGGCCGGGAGGTCACTGAGCGAGCCGTCGGGGGCACGGTCGTACTGCATGAAGACCAGGTTCCAGAACTCGAGGAACCGGTCGGTGCCGGTGACGGGGCCGCCCTCCGGGCCGAACGCGGGACCGCGATCCAGGTACAGCTCCGTATTGGGCCCGCAGGGGCCCGTGGGCCCGGCCTTCCAGAAGTTGTCGGCCTCCCCCAGGCGCTGGATGCGCTCGCGCGGGATGCCCATCTCCACCCACTTCTCCAGCGCCTCGTCGTCGGCCGGCACCCCCTCCATGCCCTCGAAGACGGTGATCCAGATCTGCTCGGGGTCGAAGCCCAGCACCTCCGTGGACAGCTCGAAGCCGAACCGGATGGCGTCGTCCTTGAAGTAGTCCCCGATCGAGAAGTTGCCGAGCATCTCGAAGAACGTGAGGTGGCGCGCGGTGCGGCCCACCTGGTCGATGTCGAGCGTGCGGAAGCACTTCTGCGCGCTGGTCATGCGCACGGCGGGCGGCTGCGCCTGGCCCAGGAAGTACGACTTGAGCGGCTGCATGCCCGCGATGGTGAGCAGCACGGAGGGGTCGTCCTCGAACGGCACGAGCGACGCCGAGGGGATCCGCAGATGCCCCTCGCGCTCGAAGTAGCGGAGGAAGCCCTCCCGGATCTCGGCGGTCGTCACGGGCGGCAATGTACCAGCGGCCCCCTGGCCGACCGGGCGGTGCGTCGGGGCGCTACCAGGTGCGCGCGCGCCGTCGTGCCTCGTCCATGTCGTGGTCGAACGCCTGCTCCGCGCGCAGCCCCGCGCGGGCGCCATCCACCAAGGCCTCGCGGGCGTCGTGCACCAGCCCCTCGACGTCGTCGCGCAGGAGCGATGGCCACCGCGCGGGGTTGCGATCGCGGGTGGTCATCCAGGCGACGGCGCCCGCCACCAGCAGTACCGGGGCCGGGATGCGCCTCAATAGGGGCTCTCGTGCTTGACCGGGGGCTTCTCCTCGGCCTGGCCCGCGGCACGGCGCGCCTTGAACGAGCGCACGGCCTCGGATGCCGACGCGGTCACGCCGCCCAGGGCGCGCGCCGGTGCCGTGACGGCCTTGCTCACGGCGGTGGCCGCCTGCTCCGCGCTCTTGGTGGCCGTGACTGCGGTGGTCATGATCTCGTCCACGTGGCCCAGCTGGGCGTTGACCTCGTCCACCGTCACCTGCACCCGCGTGAGGATCGGCACGGTCTCGTCCGTGATCTCCTCCACCGAGGTGTCCAGCTGGCCGAACAGGCCGCCCAAGCGGAAGAACAGGTAGAAGAGTCCCACTCCCACCAGGACCAGGAAGATGGCCAGCGCGAGGCTGGCGACGTCCGACCAACTCATTCAGTCCTCCGTGCCGACCCGCCCGGGATGCGCGCGGGTGATGGTTCCTGCGGCGACGAGACGGCCCTCGTCATAGAGGGCCGCGGTCTGCCCCGGGGCGACCGCCTCGGCGACATCCTCGAGCACCACCTCGCCGGTTGCATCGCCCGTGACGAGCAGATGCCCCCGGAGGGGTCGCCCATGATGCCGGATTCGCACGTCGAGTGCGCGGTCGGGCGCCGCGTGCACCACCATCTCGCAAAGCTCGATGCGCTGGCGACCCAGCGCCCGGCGCGGCCCCACCACCACCTCGTTCCTGTCGGCGCGGGTGGCCAGCACGTACAGGGGCTCGGCCGCGGCCACTCCGAGCCCACGCCTCTGCCCCACCGTGTAGCGCCAGTAGCCATCATGGCGGCCCAGGACCGCACCGGTGCGATCGACGATGTCGCCGGGGCGGGCGTCGAGGCCGGCGTTGCGCGAGAGGAAGGACTCGTAGCCATCCGCGCCCACGAAGCACACGTCCTGGCTCTCCACTGCGTCCGCGGCAGGAAGCCCCCGCTCGGCCGCGATGGCCCGCACCTCGTCCTTGGTGAGGTCCCCGAGGGGCAGTAGCAGGCGCCCGAGCACCTCCGGCCCCAGCCGGGCCAGCATGTACGACTGGTCCTTGGAGCCATCGGCGGCGGCGGCCACGACGGGGCCCGTCCCGCAGTCGGTGACCGTGCCCGTGCGGGCGTAGTGGCCGCTCGCCAGGGAGCCCGCTCCCAGCAGGGCCGCCGCCTCCGACAGGATGCGGAAGCGCACCTCGCCGTTGCAGGTGATGCAGGGGTTGGGGGTGCGGCCTTCCGCGTATCCGCGCGTGAACTCCTCCACCACCTCGCGGCGGAACCTCTCGGCGGCGTCGATGGTGAGGTGCGGGATGCCGATTGCCGCGCAGGTATCACGCGCCATGCGCACCGTCTCGGGCGCGCAGCACGACCGCTCGGCCATTGCGGCGCCGGGGTCGTGCCACAGGCGCATGGTCACCCCCACCACGTCGTGCCCCTGCTCCGCCAGCAGCAGCGCCGCCACGGCGCTGTCCACCCCGCCGCTCATGGCCACGGCCACGCGCCCCGGGCGCAGGGGGGGTCCGGCGTTGCCCAGCCGGGCCCCGTGCCACTTCTCGAGCGCCTCGGCCACCGCGTCGGCCACGATGGCCGCCGCATGGCGCTCATCGTCCCGCATTCCGCCCAGTGAGGCATCGATGGACGCCGCGGACACCCGCAGGGCGTCGTCCATCCGCGCGCCGCGCAGGGACCCGCACGCCGCCCGGGCCGCCGCAAGCGTGGCCTCGCACCCGCTGGCCCGGAAGCCGGCGTCCACCACCACGTCACCCTCCACGCGCACCTGGATGGCCACCAGGTCGCCGCACGACGGCGATCCGCCCTCGCCCCATGCATCTGCCGACGCGAGGTGGGTCACGGGGTCATCCACGGGGTGCCGCATGGCGTGACGGTAGCGCCCCGGTCACGTTCCTCGGGAACCCGTATCCGGTGGCGCGCATTGAGGTCATGGTGGCCAAAGGGCAATATTGTGCGTACCGAGGCCCCCGGAATCTGGTGCCCCGCTCCCCCGGGCGGGGCACCGAAGGTCCTCATTGCCCCCACCGTGCCGCTCCGGGGCGTGATCCGAACCTGCTTCACACAGGTCGGGCGACGGGCGGGACCTCGCGTTGTGCGGCCCCGACTCCACCACCCTGGTCACGAGATACGGCTCGGAACAAAGTCCGGTCGCGCACACGGTCGGGTGCCCCGGGGACGTTAGTACGCCGCGCTACCCATCGGTGGCCTGCGGGGGTGCCACGGAGCGCACCGCGAGCTCGGCCAACTGGGCGTCATCCACGCCTGCCGGCGCACCCGTGAGGGGGTCCGCGCCCGTGGCGGTCTTGGGGAAGGCGATGACGTCGCGGATGGACTTCTCGCCCGCCAGCAGCATGACCAGCCGGTCGAGGCCCAGGGCGATGCCCCCGTGCGGCGGCGCGCCCAGCTTGAGGGCCCGGAGCAGGAACCCGAAGCGGTCCTCGGCGTCGTCCGGCGTGATGCCGATGGCCTGGAACACCGCCGCCTGCACGGCCTGGTCGTGGATTCGGATGCTGCCGCCACCGATCTCGAGCCCGTTCAGCACCACGTCGTAGGCCAGGCTGCGCACCGCTCCGGTGTCGTCGGCGATCTTGTGCACGTCGTCCGGGTGCGGAGCGGTGAACGGGTGGTGCAGCGGGTCCCACCGCTGCTCGTCGGCGTTCCAGCCCACCAGCGGGAAGTCCTCCACCCACACCGGCGCCCACTCCCCCTCGGGGATGAGCCCGTGGCGCTCGGCGAAGCGCGCGCGCAGCGTGCCCAGCACCTCAGACGCCACCTGCTCCTCGTCGGCCACCAGCGTGATGAGGTCGCCGGGCACGGCCCCGAATTCCGCGGCCAGGCCGTCGAGGAACTTGGCCACGGGTGACCGGAGGGTGCCGTCGTCCTGCACGATGGCCCACACAAGGCCCTTGGCGCCGAGCGCCTGGGCCTCGGCCATGAGCTCGTCGCCGTCCTTGCGCGACATGCCCTCGCCCGCCCCCGGCACCCGCAGTCCGCGCACCACGCCGCCGCCGTCCACCACGACCTTGAACACGGCGAAGTCGGTGCCGCCGGCCTGCGCCGTCCAGTCCTGGATCTCCATGCTGAACCGCAGGTCGGGCCGGTCGGTGCCAAAGCGCCGCATGGCGTCGGCGTACGCCATGCGCGGAAACGGCGTGGGCAGGTCGATGCCCGCCTCGGCGAAGCACGCCACCAGCACCTTCTCGGTGAGGTCCTCGATGTCGCCGGGCTCCACGAACGACGCCTCCACGTCGAGCTGCGTGAACTCCGGCTGGCGGTCGGCGCGCAGGTCCTCGTCACGGAAGCAGCGGGCCACCTGGTAGTAGCGCTCCAGCCCGCCCACCATGAGCAGCTGCTTGAACAGCTGCGGGCTCTGGGGCAGCGCGTACCACTCGCCCTGGCTCAGCCGCGAGGGCACCAGGAAGTCGCGCGCGCCCTCGGGCGTGGATCGCGTGAGCACCGGGGTCTCCACCTCGAGGAAGCCCTCGTCGTCCAGCACCCGGCGCATGGCCCGCACCACCCGGGCCCGCAGCTCCAGCGCGGCCAGCCTGCGCGGCCGCCGCATGTCGATGTAGCGGTAGGTGAGCCGGAGCTCCTCCGACGGCTCGGTGCTCTCGTCCTCCACCGAGAACGGCACCGGCTCGGTCTCCGACAGGCGCTCCAGCCCCGTGACCGCCAGCTCCACCGTGCCCGTGGGGATGCGCGGGTTCACGGTGTCGGCGGACCGCTCCACCACCGTGCCGTCCACGCAGATGACGTCCTCCAGATGCAGGCGCTCGGCCGCCGCGTGGGCCTGCGGTGCCTGCTCGGGGTGGAACACCAACTGCAGGATTCCGCTGCGATCACGCAGGTCGATGAAGATGACCCCGCCGTGGTCGCGACGCCGGTGCACCCAGCCCGACACCCGCACGGGCTGCCCCGTGGCGCCGGCGGCGGCAGCCGCGCTGTGGGTGCGGTAGCGGGATGCCCCGATCACGCGTGCCCCCCGGCCCCTGCGATGTGCTGGGCGATGTCCCCCACGGGTACCTCCACCTGGTCTCCGGTGTGCATGTCCCTCACGGTCGCCAGCCCGTCGGCGTGCTCGCGCGGCCCCACGATGATCACGTGCCTGGCGCCCAGGCCCGATGCGTGGCGCATCATGGCCTTGAGTCCCTTGCCCGACGTGCCCGCCTCCACGCGCAGCCCCGAGGCCCGAAGCCCCCGCAGCACCGGCATGAGCTCCAGGCGGATGTCCGCATCGGGG
>JADHKZ010000041.1 GCA_016780995.1 Thermoleophilia bacterium
CACGAAGATATCCCCCGCGCCATCGGTGTCGGTCCAGATCTCCTCGGCCGTGGTGCGCGCGTGCACGTCGGGGTTGGCCGCGTTCTCGAACTGCTGGGGGATGAACGAGCCCTCGGTCTCGGCAGCGATCTCCTGCGCACGGGCGATGGCGCCGCGCATGCCCTCGGTGGCGGGCGTGAGCACCAGCTCGGCACCGTAGGCCTTGAGCAGAGCGCGCCGCTCCATGCTCATGCTCTCGGGCATGGTGAGGATGCAGCGGTAGCCCTTGGCCGCGGCCACGAACGCCAGCGCGATGCCCGTGTTGCCGGACGTGGGCTCCACGATGACGCTGGTGCCGGGCGTGATGAGCCCCTCGGCCTCCGCCGCCTCGATCATGGCCAGGCCGATGCGGTCCTTCACGCTGCCGGCCGGATTGGCGGCCTCCAGCTTGCCGAGGATGGTGGCGCCCGTCTCCTCCGAGAAGCGCGAGAGGCGCACGAGGGGGGTACCCCCCACCAATTCCGTCATTGATTCGATGATGGGCATGGGGTGAGGCTACCAGCGGCCCCTGTTGCCCCATCCATCCGCCTGATGCGTAACACTTCCCGGGGTATTCCACGATTCGAGGGGCGCGGATGCTGTTCCGGCAGGTGATCAACGAGGACCTGGGCTGCGCGTCGTACCTGGTCGGCGACATCGAGAGCGGCCAGGCGGTGGTGGTGGACCCGCAGTGGGACATCTCGCCATACCTGGATGCGGCGTCCAGCCGGGGGGTGCGCATCACCCACATCATCGAGACCCACACGCACGCCGACCACGTGTCGGGCCGTGGCCGCCTGCACGAGGCCACCGGGGCCACCATGCACGTGAGCCCCCTCGCGGGGGCCGGGTTCCCCCACCAGCCCCTCGCGGACGGTGCCGTGGTGAGCCTGGGCGACGTGCGACTGCAGGCCATGCACCTGCCGGGCCACCGCCCAGAGCACACCGGCCTGCTGGTGATCGACGCATCGCGCGGGGACGAGCCGTGGGCCGTGCTCACCGGCGACTCGCTGTTCGTGGGCGACGTGGGGCGGCCCGACCTCGCCGTGGATGCCCTGGAGGGGGCCCACGACCAGTACCGCAGCATCACGCGCCTCATGCAGCTGCCGGATTGGGTGGAGGTATACCCCGGCCACATCGGCGGCTCGCTGTGCGGCAGCAGCGAGATCAGCGCCAAGACGTCGTCCACCATCGGCTACGAGCGCGCGCACTCCCAGCTGCTCACCTCGATCGGGCAGGAGGAGTTCGCCGATGAGCTCATCGCCCGGCTGGCGGTGAAGCCGCCCGACCTCGACCGGGTGGTCGGCATGAACTCCGGGCCGCTCATCACCCCCGGCGCGCCCCCGCCCGCGCTTGACGGCGATGAGTTCCTGCGCCGCGCGCAGGCCGGGGGCCTGGTGATCGATGGTCGTTCCTCGGCCGCATTCGCCGCCGCACACGTGCCGGGATCGCTGTCGGTGCCCACGGCCGGGTCGGGCTTCGCCACCAGGGCGGCGCTCGTGGCCGGACGTGACGACCCGCTGCTGCTGGTGGGTTCCGACGAGGCCCAGGCCCGCGACATGGCGGAACGGCTTGCCGCCGTGGGGCGCCGCGAGATCATCGGCGTGCTGGCCGGCGGGTTCTCGGCATACCTCGATGAGGGCCTGCCCACCTCCTCCATCGAGAGGGTCCGGGCGGTGGACCTTCCCGCCCGGCTGCAGGCGGATCCCGCCATCCTCGTGGTGGACGTGCGCGACCACTCGGAGTTCCAGGAGGCCCGGCTGCCGGGATCGGTGAACCGGCCCTACTGGGCCTTCCGTGACGGGCCGGGCGACATCCCCACGGGTCGTGCCCTGGCCGTCATCTGCGCGGCGGGCAAGCGCGCGGGCCTTGCGGCCAGCGCCCTGGCCCGCGAGGGGCGCGGGCCCATCATCCACGTGGACAACGGCGGCGTGCAGACCCTCGCCGACCTCGGCATGCAGATGGAACGGGGCTAGGCGCCCCGCGCCGCGTCCACCAGCGCCGCGATGAGCGGGCTGGTGGGGTCCGCCTCGGGGTGCCACTGAACGCCCAGGGCGAACCGGCAGGCGGGTGCCTCGATGGCCTCGGGCACGCCGTCGCCGCTGGAACGCCCCGTGAGCACCAGGCCCTCGCCCAGCGCATCCACGGCCTGGTGGTGGTGTGATGGCACCGAGTGCACCACCTCACCCGCCACGCGTGCGGCCAGGGACCCCTCCTGCAGGTCCACCAGGTGGTCGTTGCCCTCGAAGGTGCCGGTGCGCCGGCGGTGGTCGGTGGTGCCGAGCGACTCGGGCAGGTGCTGCGTGAGGGTGCCCCCGCGCGCCACGTTCATCACCTGCATGCCGCGGCAGATCCCCAGGAACGGCATGTCGCGCTCCATGGCACCCAGCACCAGCGCGGCCTCCCAGGCATCGCGCTCGGGATCCGGGGCCTCGGCCTCGGGATGCGCCGGGGCGCCGTAGAGGGATGACTCCAGGTCGTTGCCTCCCGTGAGCAGCAGCCCGTCCAGCAGGTCGAGCACCGCATGGGGCGGGCATGCCTGTGGCGGCACCACCACGGCCACCCCTCCGGCTGCCTGCACCTGGCGCACGTAATCCGCGCCCACCACCGCGGCCGGCTGGTCCCATGGGCCCCATCGCGCCGGGAGCATGGCGCATGCGATGCCGATGACCGGATACCCGCGCGGCATTCCCGGATGCCTATCTGTGGAGCGCGGACGACATGCCGGGCACGCTATCCGGTCACACGCCGAACCTGCCCGTGGTGACGCGGGCTGCATGGACGCACGACCCCGGAACCGCCGACATGTGGCGGGCTACCTCCGCGTGCGGCGGCGGGCCGGGGCGACAGCGGGGCTCGCCGGCGACTGGAAGCACCCTTCGACGCCACCGGCCGCGAAGGTGGACGTTGTGCACTGCGTGGCGCTGGGGTAGTACGGACCCATGGCCGCGGCGGCCGAAGAGGGGCTGTTGTAGGCACCGACGTCCATCGCGCCCTGCTCAAAGCCTGGCGCCGCCAGCATGTTCCGGACGGCGACGAGCTCACGTGCGGCTGTGTCGGTGGGCGAGGTCGGGAGCCATCCGATGCCCGATGCCGGATCGCGCGTGACCACGGGCCGATCCGCGACCGACGAGATGGCCACCGTCGCCGTGTTGCCGGGACCAAGCGCCGCGAACTGCTGGTCGGCCAGGCACCCCATCTGCGTACCGGCCGTCACCACGGGGAACGGCACCTTGTAGACGTAGTTGCAAACCGACCAGTAGCGCAGCTGATCCCCGGTACCGGGCCAGGGCGCGGGGGCGCTGCCAGCCGCGACGGCGCTCTGGGGCATCTGGGCGCGCACCACCGTGATGTAGCCCCGAGCCGGCGTGTAGAGGGCAGCGGCATACCCGCTTATCGCATTCGGGAACGGCGTGTCGGTGCCGCCGGCACGGATGAACTGGAGCGGTGGCGGGCACGTGGTCGTGCCTGTCCGGCGCTTCCTCAGGCTGTCGCATGTCTTGAAGGCGAATACATCGCGGCCGCCGAGGAACCGGGCCATCAGCACCCGCATCTTCGGGGAGCGGATCCTGCTCGTGCCCCGGGCGGTCGCCTGCGCCCGCGCGCACGGCATGAGGGTGCGGGTGGCGCTCCCGCGCCGGCGGAACGTGAGCGAGGGCAGCGGCACCACGGAGGCGTCGTCGGCATTCCCGCCCTGCGGCAGGTACACGCGCAGCATCACGAAGCCGGTCGTCCTGGGGAGCCCCGGGATCAGTGGAGCCGTCGGCACCCGGGGCGCGATGGGGAGCGTGTTGATCGAGCCCGCTCGCGCCGCACGGGAAAGGCGGACCGTATAGGTGCCGCCGTTCAGGGCACCGGCGGTGACCCATGGATTCTGCGAACCGGCGTCGGGCACGATCTGGAAGTCGGACAGCGACGATGGGGCCTTGCGGTAGACGATCGACTGCGCGTCGCTCGAATAGACGTCGATGCCGAAGAAGCGTGCGGATGGGAACGCGCCTGAGACCGTGATGGAGAGGCCCGGCTCGGCGATGTACGGCGTGGTCCAGTATGTGGCATTGGAATCGGGATACGCCACGTTCGCCTTGAGCGGCGTGCTCTCCACGGGCCATGCGCACGGCACGTCCGCGTTGGAGAACGATGGCACCGGAGAGCCGGATGCATGCGTGCTCACGGAGAGCACCATGATCGCGCCCAGAAGGCCAACCCATGCGCCAACGGCGCGCGCCACCCCGCGATCGGCGGAGGATTGCCTTACTGATCCCAAGCATTGAATATAGCACGCTTCGCCGCGCCAGCGACCGCCACGACGCAGGATCGCTCGGAACTAAATATGGAACATGGGGGCCTCGGCGCGCCGGGCCTCCCGTTCCACCATGTCGGCGATGCTCACCTGCGCGAACACATCTCCCAGGCGCGCCGCGCCCTCGGCCCACAACTCGGCCACCGCGCAGTCCCGGTCGCCCGCGCCCGCGGCGATGGGACCATCCACGGCCTCCACCACCTCCAGCACCGAGATGTCCGCCGGCGGGCGGCCCAGGGTGTAGCCGCCCTTCACCCCGCGCTGGCTGTGCAGCACCCCGGCCCTGCGAAGCGCCGCGAATACCTGCTCCACCTGATGCGCCGGGAACTCCCGGCACTCGGCCACGTCGAGGATGGGCACCGGTGCGGTCCCGCCACGGGACGCGAGCTCCATGAGGGCAAGCACCGCCACCCTGCTGCGGTCGCTCACGTTGATCACCCCAAAACCCCCAAAAAAGACGCCGTCTTTGGGGAGTTTAGCGCCTCAGTCGGGGTTGAGGCTGCGCAGGCTCTCGACGGTCTCGATGAGGCCGTTCTCCAGCCCGGTGCGGCGGAACTCGGGCATGCCCGACCCGGGGTTCTCCTTGCTGCGCCGGTAGAAGACCAGCTGCAGGATGTCGAACCAGCCGTCGAGGTCTGTGGGCAGCCAGATGTACCGCACGTCCGCGGTGTCGACGAACAGACGCGGCCGCTTGGCGCCACGCGGCAGCTCACCCGGCGAAAGCGGCCACCGCTCCACCGCGCGGATGTCATCCAGCAGGATCTCCCGGCGCTTGGCGCCCATCAGGTGATCGAGCGGCGTGGGCACGAACACCAGGCGCGTGGGCGTGAGGTAGAGCTTGCCGTGGCGACCCAGCCAGCCGTTGTTGAGGTCGGTCTGGCTGTGCTTGAGGATCTTCTCGTCGGGCCCGGGCTTGGCGGCGTGCTTCCCCCGGGGGAGCCTGGTGGAGGGTGCGGAAGCGGCGTCCATGGATCCCAGAGTAACAGCGCGGTCGGCGTCTACTCGCGCGCGAATATCTCCATGAGGGCCGATTCCTGCCCTGGTTCGGCGATGACCACCACCTGGTCGCCGGCCGCGAGGGTCGTGCCCGGGTCGGCCACGCGGCCCACCCGATTGCGCAGCACGCTGATCACCAGGGTGCCGCGTGGCATGGGGAGCCCGTCAACAGTGGCTCCGTCGGCGCGGCTCTCGGCCACCACGCCGATCTCCATGATGTCCAGGTTCTCGCGCCGGAGAGAGAACAGGTGCACCAGCGAGTGCTGGGGCACCTCGTGCTCGATAAGCGACAGGATGGACTCGGTGGCGCACACGGTGGGCGCCACGCCCAGGAGGTCGAAGTGCTCCTGGTTGCGCGGGTCGTTCACGCGGGCCACCACGTTCTCCACCCCGAAGTGGTCGCGTGCCACCTGCCCGATCACGATGTTGTCCTCATCGTCTCCGGTGACCGCGATGCACACGTCGGCCCGGGCCATGCCCGCCGCCTCCAGCACGAAGATCTCCGTGCCGTCGCCGTAGCGGGCCATGTGCTCGAACTCCGACTCCAGGGTGGCGAAACGCGACGGCCGCGCCTCCACGATGGACACCTCATGCCCCATGCGCAGCAGCGCGCGGCCCACGTTGGCGCCCACCTTGCCGCCGCCCACGATGATGGCGTACATCAGGCGCCCTCCCCCGCCGTGGCGGCGAAGTCCCTGAGCGCCCCAGCCATGCGGTCGATGGCGGTGCGCGTGGGGCACACGGTCACCAGCCCGCGCTCCTCGTAGAACCGGGCGCGAGCAGGGTCGAGCACGCGCACGATCACGCACTCCACCTGGTACCGGTCGCGTGCGACCTGGGCGATGACCACGTTGGTGTTGTCGCCGTTGGTGGCCGCCACGAACGCGTCGGCGCGCTCGATTCCCGCCGCCTCGAGCACGGTGGTCTCCAGGGCCACGCCCTGCACGAACTCACCCGGGAAATCGCTGCCGAGTCGCTGGAGCGCCTCGGCGTTCTGGTCGATCACGTTCACGTCGTGGCCGTCGTCAACAAGCGCGCGGGCCACCTGCGCTCCCACGCGGCCACACCCCACCACCACCACGAACACCCGGGCTCCCCTCGATAGGCCCCGGGGATCCTACGTCCCCCGCTGGCGCCACCACAGCCATAGGCGCCCGCCGCCGGCCACCACGAGCGCCACGCCCACGATCCAGGCGACGGCTCCGGCTCCCGCCGAGGCGGCGCGACCGATCTGCACCAGCCCGAGGACCAGGATGACGCTGGACAACAGGATGGTTGCCGCCGCGCGCGGATCCATGATGATGCGCGTCGCGGGGGCCCGGCTGACCGGGCCCCCGCTGCGCGATTGCTACACCAGGAAGGGGATGAGCAGGAGCGCCACGATGTTGGCGATCTTGATCATCGGGTTGATGGCCGGACCGGCGGTGTCCTTGTAGGGGTCACCCACCGTGTCACCGGTCACCGCGGCCTTGTGGGCCTCGGATCCCTTGCCACCGTACTCACCGTCTTCGATGAGCTTCTTGGCGTTGTCCCACGCGCCGCCACCCGAGGTCATCGAGATGGCGACGAAGATGCCGGTCACGATAACGCCCAGGAGCAGGCCTCCCAGCATGACGCGCCCGTTGTCGATGCCGAAGATGAAGGCAACGATGATGGGAACGATGATGGGGATGAGGCCCGGGATGAGCATCTGCTTCTGCGCCGAGGCCGTGACGATGCGCACGCTGCGCGCATAGTCGGGCTTCTCGGTGCCCTGCATGATCCCCGGCTTCTCCTTGAACTGCTGCCGGACCTCTTCCACCACCTGGGCGCCGGCCTTCCCCACCGCCTCCATGGAGAGCGCGGCGAAGATGAACGGCATGAGCCCACCGATGAAGAGGCCCACCACCACGAACGGGTCGGACAGGTCGAACGAGATGTCCAATGCTGTCTGCCCCGCCTTGCCGAGCGCGATCTTCAACTCCTCCACATAGGAGACGAAGAGGACCACGGCGGCCAGGCCCGCCGAACCAATGGCGTAGCCCTTGGTGACGGCCTTGGTGGTGTTGCCGACCGCGTCGAGCGGGTCGGTGACGGCACGCACCGACTCCGGCAGCTCCGCCATCTCGGCGATGCCACCGGCGTTGTCGGTGATGGGTCCGTAGGCGTCGAGCGCCACCACGATGCCGGCCAGCGACAGCATGGCCATTACCGCGACGCCGATGCCGTAGTAGCCCGCAAGCTCATACGAGCTGACGATGCCCGCCACGATCACGATCACAGGCAGGGCCGTGGACTTCAGGCTCACGGCGAGGCCGGCGATGATGTTGGTGGCGTGCCCGGTCTCGGACGCCTTGGCGATGCTCTTGACCGGCGGCCAGATGGTGCCGGTGTAGTACTCGGTGATGGCCACCAGGAGAATGGTGACGCCCAGGCCGATGAGCGCAGCCCAGTAGTAGTTGGCCCAGCCGGCGGGGATGACCCCATTGGCGCCGGTGGGAATGACGCCCTCCATCATCCACTTGGTGAGGGGGATGAAGAGCAGCGCCGACAGCACGGCCGACACGCCGAGGCCCGTGTAGAGCGCGGCGGTGACCGACCCGTTCTTGCCCAGGCGCACGAACCACGTGCCGATGATCGACGTCACGATGGACGCGGCACCGAGCAGGAGCGGGAACAGGATGGCCTGGGTGACGTTGCCCACGAAGAACAGCGACCCCAGGAACATGACGGCCACCGTGGTGACCGCGTAGGTCTCGAACAGGTCGGCGGCCATGCCGGCGCAGTCGCCGACGTTGTCGCCCACGTTGTCCGCGATGACAGCCGGGTTGCGCGGGTCGTCCTCCGGGATGCCCGCCTCGACCTTGCCCACCAGGTCGGCGCCCACGTCGGCGCCCTTGGTGAAGATGCCGCCGCCCAGACGGGCGAACACGCTGATGAGCGAGCCACCGAAGGCCAGGCCCACCAGCGGCGGCACCGCCTCGACGTCGCCACCGAGGGCCAGGAAGTACCCGGCCACCGACAGCAGGCCCAGGCCCACCACCAGCAGGCCGGTGACCGACCCGCCCTTGAACGAGATGCCAAGCGCGGGCTTGAGGCCGTCCTTGGCCGCCTCGGCCGTGCGCACGTTGGTGCGCACCGAGACGTTCATGCCGATGAAGCCGGCCGCGGCCGAGGCCACGGCACCGATGAGGAATCCGATCGCGGCCTTCCAGCCGAGCAGCGTCGAGTCGACGGCGCTGCCGAGGAAACCGATGATCAGGAAGAGGACCACGGCAACGATGCCGATGATCGCGTACTGACGATTGAGGTACGCCTTGGCGCCCTCCTGGATCGCTCCGGCGATCTCGCGCATCCTCTCGTTGCCCGCAGGCTGCTTGAGGATGTACGCGGCGAGACCAAGCCCGTAAGCGATCGCGATGAGCCCGGCCACGAGGGCGACCCATGCGCTGTAGTCCGACAACCAGCCGGCCAAGGACTGCCTCCAGGTCTAGGGATACGGGCCCGGCACAGATGGCCGGGCATGCGCAGGCAGGGGCAAAGGCCCCCGCACGCGACGCGGTTTTCTACCAGACCCCCCCACGGAATCGCCCGTTTGACCGAGGGTTATGCTGCCCGCCGTGATCCGACCCACCACCGTCATCATTGCCGCGGCCGCAGGCGCCGTGGCCGCGCTGGTCCGGGGCGTGCGCCAGCCCGGGCCGCCCCTGCCGGGCGATCGGCTGGTGCGCGCACCGTTGCTCACGCGCACCATGCGCGCGTCCATGCCCGCACCGCCCGAACGGGTATGGCCGTGGCTGGCGCAACTCGGAGCAGGGCGTGGCGGCTGGTACGCCATCGACCGCATCGACAACGGCGGGGTGCCCAGCGCGCGCCACATCGACGACCGCCTGCAGCGCATCGCGCCCAGCGACCGGCTGGAGGCGTCCACCTTCGGGGGGCCGCCGTTCGTGGTGACGCAGGCCGATGAGCCCACCGACCTGGTGATGGTCCTGCGCGCGCGGGCCGGGCGCCTTCGCACCTCCTACGCATACCACCTGCAGCCCGACGGACGGGATGCCACCCTCCTCACCGCCCGCCTGCGCATGAACGGGCGGCCCCGCCTTCTGGCCCTGGCCGCCGCGCCCCTCGTACTCGCGGGGCACGAGGTGGCCCAGCGCGTCCAGTTCCTGCGGCTTCGCCGCAGGATCAGTGGTCGCTGATCACCGCTCCCTCCAGCGCGTTGGCGCAGGAGTCTTGCTGTGCCGGGATGCGCGGGATGACCGAGAAGAGCAGGTCGCGAAGGCGCTCGTTGTTCTTCCCGAAGACCTCGAACACCTCCGCCAGTGACACCGGCTCCACCCCGTGCATGCCCTCGAGTCCGACGTCGTAGTCGGTGACGAGCGAGATGTTGGCGTAACACATCTCCAGTTCGCGGGCGAGGTGGCACTCCGGGTAGGCGGTCATGTTGATGGCATGCCAGCCCATGTGGTTGAACCACTTGCTCTCGGCGCGGGTGGAGAACCGCGGGCCCTGCACCACCACCACCGTGCCGCCGTCGTGCACGGGGATGCCCAGCTCCTTGCAGCCGTCCACCAGCAGGCCGCGAAGGGTGGCGCAGTAGGGGTCGGCCGCGCTCACGTGCGTGGCGTGGGGCCCGTCGTAGAAGGTGTCCTTGCGGGCCGAGGTGCGGTCGATGTACTGGTCGCACACCACGAACTCGCCGAGGCCGATGTCGGGTTGCAGGCTGCCCGACGCGCAGGGCCCCAGCAGGTGCGTGACGCCGAGCTCCTTCATGGCCCACACGTTGGCCCGGTAGGGAATCATGTGGGGCGGGTACTGATGATGGTGGCCGTGGCGCGGAAGGAACGCCACGCGGCGCCCACCGACATCGCCGATGACGATGTTGCCGCTGGGCGCCCCGTACGGGGTGTCCAGCACCACTTCCTCGGTGTCCTGCAGGAACGAATAGAAGCCCGAACCGCCGAACACCCCGATCTCCGCGTGCTGCCCGGCGTCGGCCATTACTTGTCGCCCGGGGTCCAGATCTTGCCGCCGCCCTCTGCCCCACCGGGGGTCCAGAGGTCGCCGCCGGCCTGGCCGCCCGCGGGTGGCCGGTTCGGTGGGGCGCCGCCCTCGGCGCCCTCGCCACCCTCGGCACCCTCCTTGGCTGCCTTGGCCTGCTCCACCAGCTCGGCGAATGCCATTTGCAGTTGGGCCAGGGGCTCGGCGAAGGGCTTGGCGGCCTCCTCGCCCATGATGGCGTTGGTCACCGCCAGCAGGGCGCGCAGCGACTCGATGGCCAGCCCCGCCTGCGGCAGGTCGAAGTCCTCGTCCCCGCGCGGGCCAAGCCCCATGCGGATGGCGGCCATGTCGGTGAAGGTGGCCATGGTCTGGAACACCACGTCCTGCACCGGCGTGGTCATGAGGCGGCGCAGCATCTCGGCCGCCACCATCTCCTCCTGGGTGAGCTCGCGCTCCTCTCCCCCGCCCTCAGGCGGAGTGGGCTGGTCAGTGCTCATGTGGTGCTCACCGTTCCGATCATGTCGAGTGCTTCCTCCGCCGACGCGCGGGTGCGCGCGGCGACCTGCCGATGCATCTCCACCAGGTCCTGGCCCTCGGCCATCGCCCGGGCCTGGCGCTGCGCCCCGTTGCCCTGCTCCAGCATGCGCGGGACCGCCGCCAGAAACGGCGCCAGCCCCAGGCGGTCGTGCACAGGGGACGACCATTCCAGCATGGCGCGCACGGAATCCGCCGTGGTGCGCTCCTCGCCACGGTCCAGGTCGATCAACCAGCCATCCAGACCGTGGCGCTGTGCCCGCCACAGATTCTCCTCGATGAATCGGCCGGCATGCGCGGGCAGCGGACGCCCGGCGTCCAGGTCGTCGGCGAACTGCGCCACCGCGGCCAGCGACAGGGCCAGCACGCCCAGGGCCTCCCCCATGTCGGTCTGGGCGTCGGCGATGCGCACCTCGATGGTGCCGAAGTCGTGGTGCGGACGGATGCTCCACCAGATCTGCGTGCTCTCCACGATCGACCCGGTCCGCTCCAGCAGGCCCACGAACTGGGCGTACTCGTCGAAGTCCATGAGCGGGTCGGGGATTCCGCACCGCGGGAATGACCGCGTGAACAGCGACGTGCGGGTGGAGTGCAGGCGCGTGAGGCGCCCCAGGTACACCGCGCTGTTGGCCGAGAGGGCCAGGATCTCGGGCAGCACGCTGCGCATGGCGGTGCAGATGCGGATGGCGCGGTCGGCATCGCGGATCCCCACGTGCAGGTGCTGCGACCACGTGTTGTTGATCCACGCGATGTAGCCCAGCTCGCCTTCCACGCGCTCGTAGTGGGGCGTGTCGATGATGCGCTGGTCCTGCCATGCGCTGAAGGGGTGACAGCCGGTGATGCCAATGGCCACGCCCTGCTGCTCGGCATGCCGGATGGTGGCAAGGCGTCCTTCGGCCAGCTCACGGGCGGCGCCTGCGAAGGCGAGATGCGGCGACGTCTTGTACTCGATCTCGCTGGTGATCAGCTCGCCGGCCAGGTGCGGCTTCAGTTCGGCGGGCGCGCTGTCGAACACGTCCTCGAAGCGCTGCACCAGCGCCATGGAGCCGGGATCGAGCAGCTGGTACTCCTCCTCCAGGCCCACCGTGAAGTCGGTGGAGGCGGCGAAGCGCTCACGCACGCCGTCGAGTATCGAGGGAGCCCCGGGCACGGACGCGCAGGCTACCAGCGCAGTTGGCGCCCACCGGGGGTGATACCCTCCGTTCCCGATCGCTCGGCATAGGGCCGCGCGGCGCGAGGAAGCTCCCCGTCCGGACGGCGTTGTTCCCGGCAGATGGTGGAAGGTTCCTCACCATCGCGGCGCGTGCCGCAGGGAGAAAACGCATGTCCGATCCGACGTTCGCCGACCTCGGCGTGAGCGAGCCCGTGTGCGAGGTGCTCAACGGCAAGGGCTTCACCGCCCCCTTCCCGGTGCAGGCCTCGGTCATCCCCGAAGCACTGGAGGGGCGTGACCTCACGGTGCGCGCCCCTACCGGCTCGGGCAAGACCCTGGCCTTCGCGCTTCCCACCGTGGAGTACCTGCACGAGGCGCACGGGTTCCCCGGGGCGCTGGTGCTCGCCCCCACCCGCGAACTGGCCGTGCAGATCACCGAGGAGGTGGAGCCCCTGGCATCGGCCCGCGGGCTCAAGACGGCGGTGGCCTACGGCGGCGTGCCGCTGGACCGCCAGGCCAAGAAGGCGGCCGTGGCCGACTTCGTGGTGGCCACCCCCGGGCGCCTGCTCGACTTGATGCGCCAGAAGCTGGTGGACATGTCGAAGATCGAGGTGCTCATCCTCGACGAGGCCGACCGCATGCTCGACATGGGGTTCATCCCCCAGGTGGAGGCCATCCTCAAGTTCCTGCCTGATGACCGCCAGACCATGCTGTTCTCGGCCACCCTCGACGGCGAGATCGCCCGGCTCGCGAACAAGATGACCAAGAGCCCCGGCCTCATCGAGACCGAGGACGACCCCGGTACCAGCGTGGCGCTGTCGGAGCGCCTGGAGCAGACCTTCATCCTCGTGGAGCCCACCGAGCGCACCGAGACCCTCCTGGACATCGTGAAGGACGAGGACGACCTGGTGCTGGTGTTCTGCCGCACCAAGCGCGGGGCGGCCAAGCTGACCGAGCGCATCAACAAGATGGGCCTGCCCGCCAAGGAACTGCACGGCGACCTGAGCCAGGCGGTGCGCGAGAAGACCCTCAAGAGCTTCGCCGATGGGAAGACCCGGGTGCTCATCGCCACCGACGTGGCCAGCCGCGGCATCGACCTCGACGACATCGGCCTGGTGGTGAACTTCGATCCGCCCGACGAGCAGGACACCTACACCCACCGCGTGGGCCGCACGGCCCGCGCCGGACGCACGGGACGCGCCATCACCATGGTGCTGCCGGACCAGGTGGACGAGGTGGGCCGCATGGCCAAGCGCCTGGGCCAGTACGACGCCTGGAAGGCCGCCGGCCTGCGCGACGCCCTGCCCAAGGTGATGTACGCATCGCGCGGCAGCCGCGCGTTCGGCAAGCCCACGGCGAAGCGCGAGACCGCCCCGGCCGCCGAGGCCCCGCGCGCCGGCAGCCGCGTGAAGCGGGGCACCCGAACGGGCTGACTGGTCTACACTCCCGCGCGCGCCACGGCGCCGACCCGCCGAGTTAGCTCAGTTGGTAGAGCACTTCCATGGTAAGGAAGGGGTCATCGGTTCGAGTCCGATACTCGGCTTCACGTTTCCCCCGCTAGTCGCGACATTCGCTCAGGACACAGAGTGACATGACATACGCGACAAAGTCACCCGTATGCCCCTGGTATGCCCCAGAGAACTCTCCCCCCAGTAGAGAGAGTTTTCCGAGATTTGCCGTAGTGCCGTAGTGCTCGGCGCAGAACCCGGCCGTGTGCAGGCATTTCGACCACGACGGTAACGCCGCTACCCGTCGTGTACCCGTAGTGCTACCCGTAGTGGTCCCGCTAGCGGGTGCTGCTCACGGCCGCAGCCGTCTTGGCCCGCTCCTCCTCGATCGGCTTGATGTACCGCTCGCGGGTGAAGGCCACGGATGTATGCCCGGCCCGTTCAGCCAGGACATGCTCATTGATGTCCTCAGCCGCCAGCCGTGACAGGTGGGCGGGAATGGCGGCGTGAACACGTTCCCGCACTGGCACAGCGCCAGGGACTGTGAACCCATTGTCGTGGACCTCCTCAGGTTGCGGTACTGGGTAGTCCCGATGGTGGCGCGGGCGTTGTCTACACCTCGGCCGGCGTTAGGCTGCCCGCGTGAAGATGAGTGCTCGGTCAGCGTGGACTGTCGGGGTGGCTGGCGTCCTCGGCACCCTATTCATTGCCGGTGGTCTCGCGTGGGACGCGCCGGGCGGTGAGTGCGCTGTGTACGGGACCTCCCGCGATGTACAGCAGTCGGTCAGGATATGCGTGGAGTACGCAGCAGACCTGTCGTGGCTGCCCCCGGTCCTGGTCTTCGCCGGAATCACGCTGCTGGTGGCCGCCCTGGCGTTGGCGCTGGCACGGGTGGGCAGCACGGGTCACTAGCCGGGCAGTGGCACTGTCGCCGTGGGGGCGCGGCAAGACTTCGGCCGGCGCGCTCACGGCTCCACCCCCCGCACCTTCGACGGGGGCCCCAGGGGCCGCGTGACGGATCTTGTGACGGTCTGTAGCATTGCGCGCATGATCTGACGCCTACTCGCGCTCATCGCTGTCCCGATCCTTGCCCTCGGCGTCGCCGGCTGCGGCGACGCCCCCATTGGGGGCGCATCGCCATCATTGGAGGAATTAGATGGACTGGAGTCTCTGGGACGTCATCTGGACGACGTTCGTGGTGTTCGTGTGGGTGATGTTCATCGTCATCCTCATCAACGTGCTGATCGACCT
>JADHKZ010000042.1 GCA_016780995.1 Thermoleophilia bacterium
TACGAGGCCCGCCGCGCCCTGGTGCGCGCCGACCCCCTGCTGGTGGTGACCGGTCGCCTGGAGCGCCGCGAGCGCGTGGTGAACGTGCTGGCACGCGACATCCAGGCCGCGCGCCTGCCCGCGCGCGACCCCGTCCCCCTGGAGCGCCCCGACGACGCCCGCATGCGTGCCGCCGCGCCACCTGCCCAGCACTTCGCCCGGGGGCGCAGGTGAGGGGTCCGTCGATCATTGAGGAATGGTTACGTGCCTGACACCGGGGGGCGGGCCAGTGCCGTCACCAACTCCTGCACGCGTCCGCGGAGCGCTGCCGTCGCGGCCTCCACCCGATCGGAGCGGGTGCCAGGCGCCCCATCCAGCGCCAACGGCCGGCCGAACGCCACGCGCACCGGACCCCGTCCCACGGGCAGCCCGTAGCGCATCACGTGCTGGGTTCCCCATACGGCGGCGGGAACCACGTGGATTCCCGGGGTGAGCGCCAGCCACCCCGCCCCCGGGGCGAACGGTTGCACCCGGGGGGAGTACCCCGGCACCCCCTCGGGGTAGATCACCACGATGCCGCCGCCCTCCATCACGCGCCGTGCATGGCGCAGGGCGGCCATCTCGGTGCCATCGGTGCGCACGGGCTCCAGGCCCAGCCGCAGCAGCACTTCCCGCGCCAGGGGCGAGCCCTGGTGGTGACGGGCCGTCACCAGGTGGATGGCATCGCGCCCGGGCGGCAGCGCCGCGCCCACGAACATCCCGTCTGGATCCGCCAGGTGATTGCACACCACCAGACAGCCGCGATCGACCGGCAGGTTCTCCCTGCCCGCCACCTGCAAGCCGTTCACCGCGCGGTCCCAGGCAAGCACCCAGCCGCGCGCGGCGTCGTAGAGCGGCCGCCACACCTGGGCGTGACGGCCGGTCATGTCAGGCGAGCGACTCCACCACCATGGCCACGCCCTGCCCGCCGCCCACGCACAGCGCCGCCACGCCGATCCGTGCCTCGCGATGCGCCATCTCATGCAGCAGGGTCACCAGGATGCGCGCGCCGGAGGCCCCCACCGGGTGCCCAAGGGCGATGGCGCCCCCGTTGACGTTGAGGATCTCCCGGCCGATGCCCAGCTCGCGCTGCACCGCCACCGCCTGCGCGGCGAAGGCCTCGTTCACCTCGAACAGCTCCACCCGCTCGATGCCGATCCCAGCGCGGTCCAAGGCCCTGCGCACGGCCTCCACGGGGGCAAAGCCCATGATCTCGGGGGCGATGCCCGTCCATGCGTAGCCCAGGATGCGGGCCATGGGCTGCACGCCCAGCTGGTGGGCGCGATCCTCTGACAGCACCACCATGGCCGCGGCGCCATCGTTGATGCCGGATGCATTGCCGGCCGTCACCGTGCCGCCCTCGCGGAACGCGGGGCGCAGCGCGGCCAGGCCCTCGGTGGTGGTGTCGGGGCGCGGGTGCTCATCGGTGTCCACCACCACGGGGTCTCCACGCCGCTGCGGCACGGGCACGGGCACCACCTGGTCGCGGAAGTGGTCACGCTCCATGGCCAGGCGGGCCAAGCGCTGGCTCTCGGCGGCGAAGGCATCCTGGTCCTCCCGGCTCACCCCGAAGCGCTCGGCCACCACCTCGGCCGTGCCGCCCATGTGCTGGTCGGTGAGCACGCACCACAGGCCGTCGGCGATGAGCGTGTCGCGAAGGGGCGCATCGCCCATCTTCACGCCCTCGCGCAGGTAGGTCACATGCGGGGCACGGCTCATGCTCTCCATGCCACCGGCCACCACCACGTCGGCATCGCCCGCGCGGATGGCCTGCGCCGCCATGCCCACCGCGCGCAGCCCCGACCCGCACAGCTGGTTGATGGTGGTGGCGGGCACGGTGTCGGGCACGCCGGCCGCGATGGCGGCCTGGCGCGCCGGACCCTGCCCCAGCCCCGCCTGCAGGATGCAGCCCATCAGGACGTCGTCCACCCGGTCGGCGGGCACGCCGGCGCGCGCGAGCGACTCGCGGATGACCAGCGCGCCGAGATCGGTCGCCGGCATCGGGGCCAGTGCGCCCATGAACGCGCCGATGGGCGTCCGGACCGCCCCGGCGATGACGGGGGTGCTCACCGGGTCACGCGGTGAACGACTTGCCGCATCCGCACGACCCCGTGGAGTTGGGGTTGTTGATGCGGAAGCCCGCGCCCTGGAAGCCCTCTTCGTAGTCGAACTCCGAGCCCAGCAGGTACGGCACGCTCATGCGATCGATGATGACCTTCACGCCGTGCTGCTCCACCACCTCGTCGCCGTCGGCGGGACGATCGAAGGTCATGGCGTACTCGAAGCCCGAGCACCCTCCCGGGATCACCTTCACGCGCAGTCCCGAGCCCGGCTCGGCCTCGTCTGAGATGAGCTGCTTCAGCTTGTCCCCCGCAACGGGCGTGAGGGTGATCATGCGGAATCCTCCCGGGTCGTCTGAGACGCTCTGGATCCTAGCCGCTCGCGACCACCGACCACTGCGAGGTGGTGACGTGCCCGGCGCGGTCGCGTACGCGCAGCACCAGCGCCACGGGACCCCTGGGCAGCACCTGGGGACGCACCTGAAGGGTGAAGGGCGTGATGCGCACGCGACGCGTGATGTCCCGGCCGTTGGCGGTGAGGGTGGTGCGCGCGGGGTCCACCCCCGTGCCGCCCCGCTCGTCCACGTAGCGCACGGACAGCACGCCGCGCACCAGGTCGCCGGAGGCGGGGGTACGCCGGACCACCCGTGGTGCCCGGTAGGGCGTGCGCGCCGTGCCGGGCGCCACGGGCAGCACCCCGCGCGACCACGCCAGCGCAGCCATGGCGGTGGAGAACACCGACGCGCGTCCACGGGGTGCCACGCGCACCCCGCCGTCCCGATCCTGAAGGCGCTGGAGGGCCGCCGCGGGGCTGCCGCCGCGTGCCCAGGCACCGCGATCCGGCCGCTCGCCCATCGACCGTATGGCCAGGATGGCCCACGCAGTGGGCACCGCCGACCTCGCGAATGCGCCATCGGGGTCGCGCAGCGCCAGCAGCCGCGCCCGTGCCTGCTGGAGTACCGGGTCGGTCACCGGGACGCGCGCCGCGCGCAGGGCCTGTATGCCCGTCGCCGTGCCCACGGCGTCCGAGGTGGTGGCCCCCTGCGACACAGCCCATCCGCCATCGGGCAGGCGCTGGCGAACCAGGGCCGCGACAGCCGCCCCCACCGCGGGGTCGTCCGGAGCCCGCCCGACGGCGCGCAGGGCCAGTACCCCCCATGCCGTGGGGATGGCGCCTCCGGCGAACGCGCCGTCGGCAGACTGCTGGGCCGCCACCCGCGCTGACAACTCGGGGTCCACCAGCCCGGCGGCCCGGCGGGCCACGGCCAGGCGCAGGATGTCGCCGCCCGCATCGGCGGGCAGGGCCCCCACGGCGGCCGCCAGGGTCGCTCCGCCGCCGCGCCTCCAGTTGACCGGCGCCTCCCGCGCCCCCGCCACGGCGATGGCGGTCCACGAGGTGTCGGCCACCCGCCCGGCCTCGGGCCCCACGGCACCGGTGGCGGCGTCCTGGCGCGCCGAGAGGTAGTCGAGCGCCCGCTCCATGGGTGATCCGGTGGCGGCCGCGGCCGCGACCAGCAGCGTGACCAGGGCCGGCACGACCCGCCGCATCAGCCGCCCCCCATGCGCGCGCCCAGCATCTGCCCGAATCGGGTGGCGCTGCGCAGCGCGAAGTCGCCGTGGTTGTTGTTGAAAACGACCGCCACCTCCCGCGCGCGCTCGGCCATTCCGATCACGGGCTCCAGCCACTCCTCGAGTTCCTCGTCGGAGTACTGCCAGTCGAAGCGCTCGGCCACCGTGCGGCTGCCCTGCCAGGTGGCCGCGTTGCGTCCGTGGAGGCGCAGGTACGCCAGCTCGGGGCACGTGACCTCCACGATGGGAGGCATGGCGCTCCGCACATCGATGCGCGGGGCGTCCACGCACACCCAGGCGGCATCACGCTGCCCCAGCATGTCGGCCGCCGCCTCGCGCTCGCCGGGCTCGGCCCACGACGCGTTGCGGAACTCCACGGCGGTGCGCAGCGGGTGGATGCGATCGATGATGCGCGCCACCTCGTCGCGCGTGGCGGGCGTGGACGCCACGTGCGGCGGCAGTTGCAGGAGGATGGCGCCCAGCTTGGGCCCGAGGGGCGCGGCGGCCTCCACCAGCGCGTCGATGACCGCGTCGCGCATCTCGCGCGATGGCGTGCGGATGCGGCCACGGCCATCGGCCTGGTATGGCAGGTCGCGCAGGGGCTCCGGAAGGCGCGCCGGATCGGAGGCATGGCCCGAGATCACCTGGTGGGCCTTCACGTGGAAGCGGAAGTGGTCCGGCGTGCGGTCGGCCCACGCCTGCACCGTGCCATGGCGCGGCAGCGCGTAGAACGTGGCGTTCACCTCCACCATGGGGAAGTGCTCGGCGTAGTAGCGCAGCCGTCCCGCGGCGTCGTTCTTGACGTCATCGGGGTACCAGCCAGCCTTGATGAACTCCGGATCGGTCCACGACGCGGTTCCCACGCGTATGCGATCCACCGGGGCCATTCGGGTCAGGCGTCCCGCCGTCGCAGTTCGTCGTCCAGCCTGGCGGCATCCTCTGCCGAGATCTCAGGTGGCGCCTTCTGCGCGCCACGGCGCGCCCAGGCCCGCGTGACGAAGGGGATGGCCACCAGCCCCGCCAGCACCAGCACGATGGGCACCACCCAGGCGATGAGGTCGAAGCCCTCCTTGGGCGGGGTGGCCAGCACGCCGCGGCCGAACTCCCCCACCAGGGCGTCGATGATCTCCTGCTTGTCGTCACCGGCCGCGATCCGCTGGCCGATGAACACCTTCATGCGCTCGGCCGCAGGCGAGTTGGACACGTCAAGCGGGGTGTTGCACGTGGGGCAGCGCACCTCGCGGGCCACCTCCACCACTGTGAGCGACATGGCCGGCGCGGCCAGCGCCAGCACGGCGATCACCATCATGGCCAGCGCGGCTGCGATGCGGCGCATCACTTCTCGGCCAGCACCTGGTCGATGGGGCCCGACAGCTGGGTGGTGCTGGATACCGGCCCGGCCAGGTGCAGCGCAACTCGGCCCTGCCGGTCGATGAGGAAGGTCTCGGGCACGCCAGTGGCCTCGAGCGCCGTCTTGCTGTCATCGCTGCCATCGCGCAGCGACGGATAGGTGAGCCCGTACTCCTTCACGAAGGCCAGGGCGTCGGACGTGAGGTCCTGGATGTCGATGCCCAGCACCACCACGCCCTTGTCGCGGTACTGCGTCCAGATGCGCTCCAGCACCGGGGCCTCGTCCTTGCAGGGGCCGCACCACGATGCCCACAGGTTCAGCAGCACCACCTTGCCCTTCAGGTCGGCCAGCGAGGCCTGCTGGCCCACCGGGGGCAGCCCGGGACCAGTCACCAGCACGGGCAGGGTGATGTCCGGGGCCGGCGGGCGCGATCCCGCCGCCAGGGCATCGTCGATGGTGGTGGACTGCCCGCGGTTCATGAGCCCCACCACCAGCAGCACCACCACGAGGGCGGTGGCCACCGCGCCGACGATGAGCCCGATCAGGCGCCGGCGATCGCCGCCGGGGGCCTCGTCGGTCACTCGCCGGGCCTCGTGCCCAGCAGGGCGTGCACGGCGGTGCCGGGGTCGTCCTCGCGCATGAGCGCCTCACCCACCAGGATGGCGTCCACGCCGGCCTCCTCCAGGCGCTGCACGTCATCGCGCGACGTGATGCCCGACTCGGCCACCACGATCGTGCCCGCCGGCGCATCCACCAGCAGCCGCAGGGCGGTCTCCGGGTCCACCTCGAGGGTCTGCAGGTTGCGGTTGTTCACGCCGATGATCTCCACGCCGCACTCGAGCGCCGTCTGCATCTCGGCATCGTCATGCACCTCCACCAGGCAATCAAGACCGATCTGCCCCGCCTGGTCGTGCAGGAACATCAACTCGTCCGGCGGGAGCGCGGCCACGATGAGCAGCACGGCGTCGGCGCCCGCCAGCCGGGCCTCCACCAGCTGGTACGGGTCGACGATGAAGTCCTTGCGCAGCAGCGGCAGGCCGCAGGCCGCCCGGGCCTCGCGCAGGTCGTCCAGGGATCCCCCGAACCAGTGCGGCTCGGTGAGCACCGAGCAGGCCGACGCCCCCGCGGCCTCATAGGCACGCACGATGTCGGTGACCGTGGCGTCCGGGCGGATGGGCCCCTTGGACGGGCTGGCGCGCTTCATCTCGGAGATGAGCGAGATGCCCTCCTGGATGAGCCCCTCCGAGAACGGGCGCCCGCGGGGCACGGGCGGCAACTGCTGCTGCAGGTCCTCCAGCGGTACCTGCTCGCGCCGGGAATCCACGTCGGCGCGCGTGCGCGCCACCACCTCGTCCAGGAAGTTCGACATCACCCGTCCCCCCCGACGGGCGCCATCTCGCGCGTGAGCGCGGTGAACTGCTCCAGGCGCTCCCGCGCGGCGCCCGACGTGGTGGCCTCCTCCGCCATCTGCATGCCCTTCTCCAGCGAGTCCGCGAGCCCTGCCATCCACACGGCGGCCCCGGCGTTGAGCACCAGGATGTCGCGCACGGGGCCCGGCGTCCCGCCGATGGCCTGCCGGAGCGCCGCCGCGTTGGCCGCGGCGTCCCCGCCCGCAAGCGCGCCGTCCGGCGGCGGCGACAGGCCCAGCGCGCGTGGGTCCACCTCGATGGTGGTGAACCGGCCGCCATCCCACAGCACGGCATCGGAGACGGTGGAGGTGGTGAGCTCATCCAGGCCATCGCGCCCGGCCACCACCAGCGCACGGCGGGACCCCAGCATCGACAGGGCCTCGGCCACCCTCTCCAGGTAGCCCGGGTCGAACACGCCGATCACCTGCCGGCGCGCGCCGGCGGGATTGGCAAGCGGCCCGATCACGTTGAAGGCGGTACGGATGCCCAGCTCGCGGCGCACGTTGCCCACGTGGCGGAACGCCGGGTGATGCGATGGGGCGAACATGAAGCCCACGCCCACCTGGTCGATGCAGCGACCGATCTCGTCGGGGCCCAGGTCCACCCGCGCGCCCAGGGCCTCCAGCACATCGGCGCTGCCGCACTTGGAGGTGACCGCCCGGTTGCCGTGCTTGGCCACACGCGCGCCCGCACCGGCGGCCACGAACGCCGCACCGGTGGAGATGTTCACCGTGGAAGGCCCGCCACCGGTGCCGCAGGTGTCCACCAGGTCATCCGAATCGTCCACATGCACGTGCTCCGCGCGGTGCCGCACGGCCTGCGCCAGGCCACTGAGTTCGGTGGCGGTGACCCCCTTGGCCCGCAGCGCGGTGAGCACGGCGGCGATCTGCACCTCGCCGGCCTGGCCATCCATGATCACGCCCACGGCGCGCTCGGCCTGGTCGCGCGTGAGGTCGCGGCCGTCCACAAGTGCCTCCAGGCACTCGGTCAGCACCGGGTCGGGGGTCATGCCGTCATCCCCAGGAAGTTCCCGAGCAGCGCGCGCCCCTGGTCGCTGAGGATGGACTCGGGGTGGAACTGCACGCCCTCCACCGGAAGGTCGCGGTGCCGGAGGCCCATGATGACGTCACCGTCGCTCCATGCCGACACCTCCAGCTCGTCGGGCAGGCTCTCGCGCTCCACCACCAGCGAGTGGTAGCGCGTGGCGGTCATGGGATCGGGCAGTCCCGCGAACACGGTGCGGCCATCGTGCGCGATGGCGCTGGTCTTGCCGTGCACGGGCTCCCGGCCGCGCACCACGGTGCCCCCGAAGGCCTGACCGATGGCCTGATGGCCCAGGCACACGCCCAGGATGGGCACCTGGCCCGCCAGCTCCCGGATGGCGTCCAGCGAGATGCCGGCCTCGTCGGGCGTCTTGGGCCCCGGGGAGATGACCAGGTGCGTGGGAGCCAGGTCGCGGATGCCGTTCACCGTGATCTGGTCATGCCGGAACACGTCCACCTTGGCACCCAGCTCCGCCAGGTACTGGAAGAGGTTGTACGTGAACGAGTCGTAGTTGTCGACGATCACGACGTGCGGGGCGCTCACCAGTCCTCCTGCTGCGCCGCCACCTCGATTGCGCGGAACATCCCGGCGGCCTTGCGCTGGGTCTCCTCGAACTCCGCCTCGGCGTTGCTGTCGGCCACCACGCCGGCGCCTGCCTGCACGTGGCACCGCCCCTCGCGGCACACGATGGTGCGGATGGTGATGCAGGTGTCCAGGTTGCCGTCGAACCCGATGTAGCCCACGGCGCCGCCGTAGGGGCCGCGCTTGGTGGGCTCCAGCTCGTCGATGATCTCCATGGCGCGCACCTTGGGGGCGCCCGACAGGGTGCCCGCCGGGAAGGTGGACCTGAGGGCGTCCACGGCGCGGCGCCCGGGATCCAGCTGCCCCACCACGCTGCTCTCGATGTGCATCACGTGGCTGTAGAACTCCACCACCATCAGGTCCTTCACGCGCACGGTGCCCGGCGCGCACACGCGCCCCAGGTCGTTGCGGCCCAGGTCCACCAGCATCACGTGCTCGGCGCGCTCCTTGGGGTCGGAGAGCAGCTCGTCCGCCAGCGCCTGGTCCTCGGCGCGGTCGGCGCCGCGCTGGCGCGTGCCCGCGATGGGGCGGGTCTCCACCACGCCCTCGGTCACCTTCACGAGCATCTCGGGCGACGACCCCGCCAGCTGCACGTCGCCGCAGTCGAGGAAGAACATGTAGGGGGACGGGTTCACGGTGCGGAGCCCCCGATACACCGCGAAGGGCTCCAGGCCCACGGTGGCCGAGAATCGCTGCGACGGGACCACCTGGAAGGCATCGCCCGCGTACACGTACTCGCGCACGGCCTCCACCGCCGCGCAGAAGCGGTCATGCCCGATGTTGCTCTCCACCGGGCCCACCTGCGCCGGGCCGTGGGGCGCCGGGTGCGGAACGGGGCCCTGCAGGCGTCCCTTGATGCGCCGGATCACCGCCACCGCGTGGGCATAGGCCGCGGCCGGGTCCGCGCCGTCCGCCACCGAGCAGGGCACGATGATGGTGGTGGACCGGCGCAGGTGATCGAACAGCACCACCGGGCCCGTGAGCATCATCACCATGTCGGGGATGCCCAGGTCGTCCTCGGGAACGTCGGGCAGGTGCTCCACCGTGCGCACCAGGTCGTAGCCGAAGTAGCCCACGGCGCCGCCCCAGAAGGCCAGCGGGTCGTCCGGCGGCGCCATGCCGGCGTCGTCCACCAGCGACTGGATGAGGCCGAAGGGGTCGGAGGCGTCCAGGTCCTCAGTGGCGCCATCCGGCCGGGTGAGGGTGACGCGCCCGCCCTCTGCGCGGATGACCGCCTGGGGGTCGATGCCGATCATGGAGTAGCGGCCCAGCCGCTGGCCCTGCTCGGCGCTCTCCAGCAGGAAGCACGGGCCGCCCTCGCGCAGCTTGAGCATGGCGCTCACGGGGGTCTCGCAGTCGTCCAGGAAGGAGTGGCACACCGGCACCTGGCGGTACGTGGCGGCAAGCTCCTGCACGCGCTCGAGCGGGGGGGTCACCGGCAGGTCGTCGCCGGCAGCCCGCTCGGGCACGTCGATGCGCAGGGTGGTCACCCCGCCTCCCGCCTCCGGGACGCCAGCTCCTCGGCCACCTCGTCCAGCCCCACGCCCGTGGCCTGCCACAGCACCACCAGGTGGTACAACAGGTCGGCGCTCTCGTAGATCACCTGCTCGCGCTCGGCGCCCTTGGCGGCGATGGCCACCTCGGTGGCCTCCTCCCCCACCTTCTTGCACACGGTGTCGATGCCGCGGGCCAGCAGGGACGCGGTGTACGACGAGTCGGGGTCGGCGTCCGCGGCGCGCGCGCGCACCACGGCCTGAAGGTCGGGCAGGGCGGCGAACGGTGCGGCATCGGCACCCACGGCACCCGAGAGCGGCAGGTGGAAGCACGACTCCTCGCCGGTGTGGCACGCCGGGCCGGCCGGACGCACGGCCACCACCACGGCGTCCTCGTCGCAGTCGGTGGACAGGCCGGTCACCTGCTGGGTGTTGCCGCTGGTGGCGCCCTTGTGCCACAGCTCCTGGCGGGAGCGGCTCCAGAACCAGGTCTCGCCGGTCTCCAGCGTGCGCGCCAGGGAGTCGGCGTTCATCCACGCCAGGGTGAGCACGCGACCGGTCTCGGCGTCCTGCACGATGGCGGGCACCAGGCCATCGTCACCGAACCGCACGCTCACGCTCATGCGGCCACGCCCATGAGTGCGCCCACCAGGGCCGGGGCGTCGGCCGATTCCACGCGCTGGGCGCCGGCGTCCAGCAGCGCGATGGCCGTGTCGACGTCATCCACGCCGCCCGCCGCCACCACGCCCACCTCGGCCGGGAGCGACTCGCGCATCACCTCCACGTCCTGCGTGCGCGCGGGACCGGCCAGGCCGGTGGCCGTCACCACGAAGTCCGCGCCCGCCACGGTGGCCGCCTGGCACGCGGCCCTGAGCAGGCGCTCGCCCAGGAGGGGCGCCTCCACCACCGCGCGCACCATCACGTGCTGGCTGGTGGCGTCGCGCGCGGCGTCCACCACGGCGCCGATCCCCGCACGGGCAACCCCCGCCCTGCCGGCGAGCAGCGCCGACACGTCCATCACCACATCCAGTTCGCGCGCGCCCGCGGCGATGGCCGCACGGGCGGCAAGGGCCTTGGCGCGTGGGTCGTCGGTGCCGAAGGGGTAGCTCACCACCGTGCCCACCTTCACGTCACCGCCGCGCAGGATGTCGGCGGCGGTGCGCGCCATGGCAGGGGGCACCACCACGGACGCCACGTGCAGGCGGGCCGCATCGGCGCAGTGCACCGCCAGGTCAACGGCCGTGACGCCGGCGCGCAAGACGGTGAAATCGCAGCTCTTGGCGAGCTCGCGCGCCCTCATCGAGCAGCTCGTGGGCCAGGGAGAGGCATGGCGGCGAAGTATAGGCGGGGGGACTGTCCCCCTTGGCTCACAGGCCAAGGCGGTCGAGCATGGCATCGTCGCGACGCCACTTCGGCCTCACCTTCACCTGGAGGTCCAGGTGCACGGGCTGGGACAGGGCCTCCGTCAGCACCATGCGTGCCTGCGTGCCGATGTCGCGGATCATCCGACCCCCCTTGCCCACCACGATGCCCTTCTGGCTCTCGGTCTCCACCAGCACGTAGGCCTCGATGCGCAGCCCCGAGCGTGCGTCGGTGATCTCCTCCACCTGCACCGCCAGGGCGTGCGGCACCTCGTCGCGCAGCCGCTGGATGGCGGCCTCGCGGATCATCTCGGCCGCCATCTCCTCCTGGGTCTGGTCGGTGCTCACGCCCTCGGGGAAGTACGCCGGGCCCTCGGGCAGCAGCGACGGGAACTCGGCGCGGAGGCTGTCGAGGCCCTCGCCCGTGAGCGCGCTGACCGGGTGGATGGCCCGGAAGCCCGGCACCAGCTCCGATGCCCGGGCGATGGTGGCCGCGATGCGCTCCCGCTCCACGCGGTCCACCTGGTTCACCACCACCACCACGGGAAGCCCGCTCTGCACCAGGCGCTGGGCGATGAAGCGGTCGCCCCGCCCCACCTCCTCGGCCGCGTTCAGCACGAACAGCGCGGCGTCGGTGTCGGCCACCGTGCGGTCCACGGTGTCCTGCATGCGCTCGGTCAGGCGATCGGCGGGGCGCTGGAAGCCGGGGAGGTCCAGCAGCACCGCCTGCCATCCGTCGCCGCGCGCCACCGCCAGCACGCGGCGGCGGGTGGTCTGCGGACGGGGCGACACCGCCGCCACGTGAGCGCCGGCGAGGGCGTTGGCCAGGGTGGACTTGCCCACGTTCGGGCGGCCCGCCAGGGCCACCAGGCCCGACCTGAGCATGGGCGCGCCCACCCCTAGCCCCAGATCTGGAACAGCAGGATTGTCACGCCCGACCCCAGCAGCGCGCCGGCCACAACCTCGGCCGACGAGTGGAACCCCGCCTCCACGCGCGACTGGGCCACCAGCAGGGCAACCAGGAACGCCAGGGTGCTCACCAGCGCCCCGTGGGTGAGCGGCAGCACGATGAGGGTGATGGCCATCCACGCGGCGAAGGCGACGGCGGCGTGGCCGGACGGGAACCCGCCGCGCAGCGGGGTGCCCGCGCCCGAATAGGCCTTCAGCGCCACCACCGCGATGACGGTGACCACCACCACGATCACCACCACGTGGGCGGGGGCCTGGCGCACGCCCTTCAGCAGGTCGCGCCCGGGCTCCGACAGGCGCCCGTAGAGGATGAGGTACGCCGTGGCCACGGCGGCCAGCGCCGCGATGAGCACCGCCCCGGCGGCCACGTCCTTCGCGATCTTCACCAACGGGTGATACGAGGTGATGACGGCGTCGATGGCCGCCTCCAGCGCCGTGTTGAACATCTCGGCCACCAGCACCAGCGACACCACGATGACCAGCGCCAGCAGCTCGAAGCGGCTCACCCCCAGCACCACCGCCAGGATGAGCACCAGCAGGCCCGCGGCCACGTGCACCTGCATGTTGCGCTGGGTGCGCAGCACGAACACGATGCCCTCGAAGGCCCACGTGAACGACCAGCGCAGGGATCCCTGCCGCGGAAGCGCGCCGGGGCGCGGCTCGCGCAGCAGGCGCTGCACCGGGCGGTCGTCGTCGCCGTCGGTCACGGGATCACCATGGCGTCAACGATCCGGTCCTGCAGGGCCAGCATCTCGCCGTCATCCACCTCGTGGTCATAGCCCACCAGGTGCAGGAGGCCGTGCACCGCCAGCACCGGCAGCGGCTCCTGCGCCGCCTGCGGGCAGATGAGGATGTCCCCGAGCTCGGGCGGAGGGCCTCCCGTCGGCCAGTCGCGGGCCTCGGGGCCGTCAACGGGGAACGACAGCACGTCGGTGGGCTCGGGCTTCCCGCGATGCTCGCCGTTGACCCGCGCCATCTCGTCGGGAGTCACCACCAGCAGCCCCACCGTGGCGCGAGTCACGCCCACCTGTGCGCAGGCGGCCCGCACGGCGTTCACCAGGACGTCGAGGTCGGCCGGTGCCGCCCCCGGATCCCGGCGTGCCTCCACCTCGATCAGGGCGCGTCGCTCCACGGGTTGTCGCCCTCCTCATGCACGCGGTAGGCCTCCACGATGCGCTGCACCAGCTTGTGGCGCACAACGTCGTCCTTGGTGAACCGCACCACCGAGATGCCCTGGATGCCGCCCAGCACGCGCTCGATGTCGGCCAGCCCCGAGCGCCGGTCGCGGGGGAGGTCCACCTGCGTGATGTCGCCGGTCACCACCACCGTCGATCCGAAGCCCAGCCGCGTGAGGAACATCTTCATCTGTTCCACCGTGGTGTTCTGCGCCTCGTCCAGGATGATGAACGAGTCATTGAGCGTGCGGCCGCGCATGAACGCCAGGGGCGCCACCTCGATCTGGCCGCGCTCCAGGTACTGCTGGGCGCGGTCGGCGTCGAGCATGTCGTGCATGGCGTCGAACAGGGGACGCAGGTAGGGGTCCACCTTGGCGGCGATGTCCCCGGGCAGGAAGCCCAGCTTCTCGCCCGCCTCCACCGCGGGCCGCGTGAGGATGATGCGCCCCACCTCGCGCCGCGACAGCGCGGCCGCGGCCAGCGCCACGGCAAGGTAGGTCTTGCCCGTGCCGGCCGGGCCGATGCCGAACGTGATGGTGTTCTTCCGGATGGCATCCACGTAGGCCTTCTGGCCTGCCGTAGTGGGCGTGATGCTGCGCTGGCGGTGGCGCCACACCACGTCGCCCAGAAGGGCGTCGGGCCGGCCAGCCTGCTCCACCGCCGAGGCCACGGCCTCGATCATGGTGGGCGCGATGGTGCGGCCGCTGTCCACCAGGCGGGAGAGCTCGTCCACCACCGCCACGCCGCGCTCCACGCGCGGGTCATCTCCCGCCAGCACCAGCCGGTTGCCCCTCAGGCTGATGTCCAGCTTGAGGCGGTCCTCCAGGGCGCGGATCACGGCGTCGTGCTCGCCGGCCAGCTCCACGGCCACCCGGTCCGGCACCTCGATCACGCGCTCCGCCATGGGCTCCTCACATCGTGTCCGACAACCGGGTGCCGCCCATCACGTGCCAGTGCAGGTGGTGCACGCTCTGCAGGCCGTCGGCCCCGTGGTTGGTGGTCACCCGGTAGCCGGTGGGCTCCAGGCCGTGCTCGCGGGCCACGGCGGCGGTGAACGCCAGCATGTCGGCCCGTTCACCTGGCGTGAGGCCCTCCACGCCCGCCAGCGAGTCCACGTGGCGCTCCGGGATGACCAGCACGTGCACCGGCGCCTTGGGCGCGATGTCGTGGAAGGCCACCATGCCGTTCTCGCGGCGCACCACCTTGGCGGGCACGTCACCCGCCACGATGCCGCAGAACAGGCAGTCGTCGGCCATCAGGCGCCCCTCGCCAGGCGACCGGCCGTGCCCAGCGCCGCGGCGGCGATGGCTGCGGTCTCGGTGCGCAGCATTCCCGGCCCGAGGCTGGCGGGCGTAAGGCCCCGCTCCCGGGCCGCCTGCACCTCGGCATCGCCGAAGCCGGTATCCGACCCGACGAGGATGGTGACGGGCGCTGCCGCCGGATGGGCGCGGAGCACCTCCGCCAGCGGTGCGGCGGCGCGGGGATCCATGATGATCCCCTGCTCCGGGACGGTCTCGTTCAGCACGTGGTCGAACGGTACCAGCGCCCCGGGTGCAGGCCACGTGCCGCGCCCGCTCTGTCGCGCCGCTGCCTCGGCCACCCGCGCCATGCGCTCGGCG
>JADHKZ010000043.1 GCA_016780995.1 Thermoleophilia bacterium
CGGCCGGCATCCGGTCGCCCGCATGCCCCGGCTCCACCACGGCCACGCCCACCAGGCCGCCCACGGATCCGCTGGTGCCCACGCAGACGCCGACCTCGAAGGATGCGCTGCAGATCGGCGTGTTCGTGCAGTGCGTCCGCAGGACGGGCCGTACCTACACCGCCTCATTCGGATACGAGATGACCGGCCCCACGTCGCTCGGCATCGCCCGCGGGAAGGGCAACCGCATCGGCCCCTCGGCCTTCGACGGTCCGCAGCCGGTCATGTTCACGCCCGGACGCCATGACGCCGTGTTCACGGTGGAGAAGATCCCGCTCAAGCGCTCGGTCACATGGACCGTCAGGAGTCCTGACGGCACCACCGCCACGGCGCGCTCGAATACCTCGGGCCCCAACTGCCTGGTGTCGCGCCAGCCGTCCATCCCCGCGGTTGACGTGACCGTGCCGCCCACGACGGGTCCAGCCATCACCGGACGGCCGCAGCCGCAGCCGATCGTCGTGACGAACTCCGGCACGGCTACCGCCACCGCCGTGGTGGCCGTGGTGCCGCCCGCCCCCGGGCAGGTGATCCGCACCACATCCGCGACGGGCACCGGGGACGCCCGGTGCTCGCGCACCACGGGTACGGGCGTGATCCGCGTGGCCGACCTGCTGCCCGGCCAGTCCGCCCGGTGCGTGTTGACCGTGACGGCCACCCGCTGCGACCCACTCGCCACCACGGTCCGCGCGTCGGCGTCGTCGCTGAGCCTGCCGGGCGCTATTCAGTCGCGCGCCGGTGGTGTGGGCGGCCCGTCATCCTGCCGTGCCGCGGGCACCGGCGTGACCGGCTGAGGACACGCAGCCAACCGGGACGCCCGTAGCGGCATCGGTACTAGGGGAGCAGCTGACCCACGTCGCGGCGCGCTCCCCCCGCAACCCGTGCAATGGCGCGGGCCTCGCCGAAGCGCCCCGCCACCTGGTCGGGGGACAGTCCCCGGTGGAGCATGGCCTCGATGGCCATCACCATGGGCAGCACCTGGCCGGCATAGCCGGCGATGCCGTCCTCCGGTCTCCCGCCCGGGGGCGGGTCGACCGCCCGGGTGGCCAGTCCCCACGGCAGCGGCTGGTCCTGCCCCTTGAGGATCGGCTGCACCAGTGCAGCGCCGGAGTGGTCGAGCATCCACGCCAGCAGCATCACGCGGCGGGCGGAGCCGTCGAGGTCCTCCAGTGGCACCAGGCCGAACGAGATGGCCGCAGGCGGCTGATCGACCGGCTGCCACCCGGGTGCCGGCGCGCCCATGGGCTACGTGGCCTCGGCGGGCCCCTGGGGCACCGGGCACAGGGTCACCCAGTGCAGTGCACCGTCCACCGCCTGCACGTCGTAGGAATACTCGCCCACCGTGATGCGGTCGCCCTGCCGGCAGGTGATCTCGTCGTCGCCCACCCGCAGGCGGGCCGCCGCGCTCCCGTCAGGGCCGGTCACCATCACGCGCATGCCCGACAACTGGACCTCACCACCCGGCACCAGGGTCACCTGGTCGGGTGCCGGGACCGCGAACCCCGAGATGGCGATGATGGCGCCGATGACCGCCACGATCGCGCCGCCGAGGCCCACCGGCCACGCGCTCCCCGATGCCTCGCCCCAGCAGGACTCGTTCACGCACAGCGTGCCCCAGTGAGCGGTCACGTAGAGGCCCAACCCGCCCACGGCGAGCACGAGGCCGGAGACGATGAGCAGTTGCCGACGACGCCAGGCCAGGCTGCCGGGCTCCTCGGGCGTGGGCGGCTTCACATCCACCATGGGACGGATGCTATTCACTGCATGCGCCCGGCCTCCACCCGGGCGATGGCGATGAGGCCGCCGATCATCGCCACCACGGCCAGCGCGATCCACAGCGCGCGCAGGCCGCTGAGGTCGAGGCTGCTGTCCAGCACCAGGATGGCCACGGCCGCCGCGGTGATGGGGGGCATCACCGACGCGGCCGGGAGCACCAGGGGAATGGACCCCGACTGGAACGCAGACTGCTGCAGCAGGAACGCGGCGATGCCCGATGCCAGCAGCAGCCACAGCTTCCAGTTGGTGAGGTCATCGGCGATGCCCGATCCGAAGTCCAGCGTGACCGCCTTGGTGAGCGACGCCACCACGCCGAACAGGATCCCCGACACAAACCCCAGCGACAGGGCGCGGCGCGTGCCGCGACCGCGGAAGGCATAGGACGACAGCACCACAACAATGGCCAGGATGATGATGAGCGCCACCACCCAGCGCAGGAGCGGGGCGTCCTGGTCGCCGCCGGTGGGGTCGCCCGCCACCAGGAACGTGGCAAGGCCGGCCACCAGGAGGAAGGCCGGTCCCCACACGCCGACCGGCAGGCGCTCGTGCGCCCACCACGACCCGATGGCCAGCGCGAACAGCAGGGCCGTGGACGCCACAGGCTCCACCGCCAGCAGGTTGCCCTCACCCAGCGCCCAGGCATGCAGCAGGAACCCCACGCCGGTGGCCAGGAAGGCCGCCAGCCACAGCGGGCTGCGGGCAACGCGGCCCAGCAGGTGGCCGAAGCCGCCGGCCTCCACCGGCACCGACGACGCCACGCGCTGCTGCGCCACGGAGGCCCAGCCGCCAAGTGCTGCCGCACAGAGGGCGATGATGAGGGCGGCGGTCATTGGCCATTGTTAGCCGATCCGCGCGTTAGCGTCGCAGGCATGCCCCGGGTCGTGGCGCACATGGACCTCGATGCCTTCTTCGCCGCGGTGGAGGTGCGGGAGGATCCGACGCTTGCCGGGATGCCCCTGGTGGTGGGTGGGGATCCCGCCGGCCGGGGCGTGGTGTCCACGGCGTCGTATGAGGCGCGGCGGTTCGGGATCCGGTCGGCCATGCCCGCGGCGGAGGCGCGCAGGCGCTGCCCCCAGGCCGTGTTCCTGCGGCCGGACATGCCGAAGTACCGCCGGTGGTCGCAGCAGGTCTGGGACGTGGTGCGCGGTGAGGTGCCCGCGCTGGAGCAGGTGGGAATCGACGAGGGCTACATCGACCTCTATCGGCAGGTGTGGACCTCGGGCGGTGCGCAGCGGTTCCTGGCCCGGCTGCAGGAGACGGTGCTGCGCGAGACCGGCCTGCACGCGTCGTTCGGGTGCGGGTCGTGCAAGACCGTGGCCAAGATCGCCTCCGACGCCGACAAGCCGCACGGGCTGGTGGTGGTCCCCGCCGGGCAGGAGGCCGCGTTCCTGGCGCTGCGCCCGCTGCGCGCGCTGCCGGGCGTGGGGCCGGTCACCGGCGAGCGGCTGTCGAAGGCCGGGCTTTCCACCATCGGGCACCTGGCCGGGCTGGACGACGCGGCCCTCGACGCCCTGCTGCCGTCGTCGCACGGGCGCGAGCTGCGCGACCGTGCCCGGGGAATCGACCCGCGTGAGGTGGATCCATCGCGCAGCCCGGCGGTGTCGATCGGCCACGAGACCACCTTCGCCCACGACGTGGACGACCCCCATGTGCTGGCCGACCACACGGAGGAGCTGGCCGCACGAGTGACCGAGCGCCTGCGCAGGGACGGGCGGGGGGCCACCACGGTGACCGTGAAGCTGCGCTACCCCGACTTCCAGGTGCGCTCGCGCGCGGCCTCGGCGGAGTTCTCCACCGACGACCCGCATGAGATCACCCGCCTGGCGCAGGTGGCGCTTGCACGGGCACTGGCCGACCGCCCGCCGCCGGTGCGCCTGCTGGGCGTGAGCGTCACGCGGCTGGCCCCGGCGCCACAGCTGCGGCTCTCATCCCCGGGCACGGCACCCTGAGGCGTACGGTGCGGGCATGAGCCGCGAGGAGTTCGACCGGGCGATGGATGTCGAATGGCGCCGCAGGTCGAACGGCGCCATCGGCTGGACGGCGCTCGGGGCCGTGCTCGGCGCACTGGTACTGGGAGCCCTGGGCGCCGCCTGGTCGGCCAATGGCAGCTGGGCCGGCGTGGTGATCGGCATCGGTGCCGGCGTGCTGCTGGGCGGCGGCATCGCCTGGCTCATCGTCCGGTCGCGCGCGAGGCGCGCTGCGCACCTGTCGGTGGCCGGCCGATGGGCACGCGACAACGGCTGGTCGTTCGCGGAGAAGGTGGAGGTGCCCGCCATCGACGTGGGCTTCCTACGCCAGGGCGACCGCCGCTACTGCGAGGACGGCGCCACCGGCACCCTGGGCGGGCACCCGGCGGAGTTCGCCAACTTCACGGTGGAGAACGACAGCACCGACTCCGACGGCAACCGGCAGACCAGCTACGAGAACTTCTTCATCGTGGTCGTGCACCGCCCGTGGGAGGGCCCGCACCTCACGATGGTGCGCCGGTCACTGGGCCTGGGACGCGGGATGCGCGACGCCGTGCGGTCGGCCACCACCAGCCGACAGGTGGTGGAGGTGGAGAACGACGCCTTCGCCAAGGAGTTCCAGGTGACGATCCCCGACGAGTGGGGGCCCGACGTGGTGTTCCTGCTCATCCCCCCGGACATGCAGGAGCAACTGGCGGAGGACACGCGGCTGGACGGCGTGCGCCAGGTCACGTGCGACGCGGCGTTCCTCTTCCTCGCGTGGAGGAAGCACTTCTCGGCCGATGACCTGCCACTGCTGGAGCGTCGGCTTGACGACGCCGCGTGGCTGGACGACCGGTGGAGGGACGTGCCGCCCGCCATGCGCCCGGTGGCGCACGGCGGGGCGGGCTGACCCCCGGGCCTACTGGCCCAGCAGTTCCTTGCGGGCCGCCGCGGCGAACTGCTCATCGGTGAGCGTGCCCGACGCGTTCATCTCGGCAAGCTGCGTGAGCTTGCCCACGATGTCGCCACCGGCGGGTGCGGCGGGCGGCGGAGCCGCCTGCTGCGGGGCCTCGGGCGCGTTGCGCTCGGCCTGGCGGCGCTGAACGTTGCCGCTCACGGCGGTGGCCGTGCCGGCGACGACCGCCGTGCGGCCAACTGCCCTGATAAGTCCTGGCATTGCTGCTCCTCGTCTATTCGCCCGCCGCCTCGATGGCGGCGAGAAGGTCGTCCATGCCAATGCGCCCGCTGCCCAGGAACACCCCGCCGCGCTCGTGCACGGCCGTGATGAACCCGCGGGCCCAGGTGTTCTCGTACAGCACGAAGGCCGCCACCGATCCCGGCGGCATCTCCTCGGCGGCCAGCTGCATGTCCTCGTCTTGGATGAGGCCCGTGCGCACGCCCGAGAAGGCCAGCAGCTCGGCCGAGTCGCCCGCCTCCGAGAGGTCGAGGCCCGAGATGGTGCCGTCCTCGTCCTTGCGGATGACCAGGGCGTCGAGCACCTGGATGACGCCCTGCTGGACCAGGGCGGCCATCTGCATGAGTGCACCGCCGTCGAGCGGCGCGCCGGGCGGGAAGCCGACCAGGAAGTAGTCGACGGGTCCGAGATCGAGTTCTGGCGCCATAGGGACTCCTTGGGGATGGGCTGGCAAGGTCACTCTATGCGCACCGTGCCACGGCAGTGGTGTGGTTTACTCTAACCACCCGATTGGTCAGGTGACCAGCTGGTACGCGCCCGACCCGATGAGGAACAGGCCCACCACCAAGGACCCCCACACGATTGCCTGCCGGGTGTGCGCCTCTATCCACGCCCGCAGCGACAGCGCAAGGGCGGTAGCGCGCTCCCTGCGGACGATGGCGAACACCTCCAGCGCCAGGTACGTGGACGTGGCCAGCACCACGAACACGATGAGGGCCACCACGCTGCCGGCCGATGCCAGGTCGGCCTGCATCACGGAGGTCACGCCCGCGGCCATCAGCCCCCAGGGCTGCAGGAGCGGGGCCAGGAGCACGGCGAACCACAACGACATGTTGTCCACGCCCTTCTCCCACTTGGCCGGCTTCTTCTCGGCGCGGGCGGTGCGGGCACGGCGGCTGCGCCAGTAGAGGCCAAAGCCCATCAGGCCCACGCCGATGGCGATGCGCACGGCCAGGGCGGCATCGGAGGGAACCGATCCCGATGAGGGCGGCGACCCACCGGTGACCAGCAGGGTGAGCGCGGTAATGGCCGCGATGCACAGAAACCACCCCAGGATGAAGGCGGCGCCCTTCGCGGTGCCGCGACGGGAGGTGAGGATGAGGATGAAGGGGATCAGCGGCAGCGGATCAAACGCGATCGCGAGGCCGATGACTATGAGGTCGATCGCCAGCGGAGGCCTTCCTCGTGGGACCCGGGCAGCGTAGGCGACCCCACGCCCCGGGACCCGCGCCACTCCGGGATTAGGCTCAGTACGTGGTGACCTCCCGGAGGGCATGGCAGTGGGTGCGCGAGCCCGAGGTGCTGGTGGCTTTCGCGGCGCTCTTGGGCGTGGTGGCCGGCCTGGTGCTGGCGGGGGTGGGCCAGGGAACGGCCGCCAATGTGGTGTGGGGCGTGGTCACCGGCGCGCTGCTGGTGCCGCTCACGTGGTCGGTCATCCGCACGCTGCTGCGCCGCGACGTGGGCGTGGACGCCATCGCGTTGGTTGCCATGGCGGGCGCGCTGGCGCTGCAGGAGTTCCTGGCAGGGGCCGTGGTGGCGCTGATGCTGGCCGGGGGCAACGCGCTTGAGGCCGCCGCCGGGCGGCGCGCGCGCCACGACCTGGAGGCGCTGGTCAGCCGCGTTCCCCAGTGGGCCATGCGGCGCGGGCCCGGGGGTGACTTCCAGCGCGTGCCGGCCGGCGACGTGCAGCCGGGTGACGTGCTGCTGGTGCGCGCGGGCGAGGTGGTGCCGGTGGACGGTCGCGTGCTCGACGTTCCGGCACTGCTGGACGAGTCGGCGCTCACCGGCGAGCCACTGCCGGTGGAGCGCATGCCGGGCGACTCGGTGCGCAGCGGCGTGGCCAACGCCGCCGAGGCTTTCGAATTGGTGGCCACCCGACCTGCGTCCGAGAGCGCCTACGCCGCCATCGTGCGCCTCGTGGAGGAGGCCGAGGGGCAGCGGGCGCCATTCGAGCGCATGGCCGACCGCTACGCCGCGCTGCTGCTGCCCGTCACCCTGGTGGTGGCCGGCCTGGCATGGGCGTTGAGCGGCGACCCCGTGCGTGCGCTGGCCGTGCTGGTGGTGGCCACGCCGTGCCCGCTCATCCTGGCCGCCCCCATCGCGCTGGTCAGCGGGGTGTCGCGCGCGGCCCGCAAGGGCGTGGTGCTGAAGGGCGGCACGGTGGTGGAGCAGCTGGCGCGCACCTCCGCCGTGCTCCTGGACAAGACCGGCACGCTCACCACGGGCCAGCCCCGCATCCAGCGCATCGCCACCGCGAGCGACGCCCGCTCCGATGACGTGCTGCGGCTGGCGGCATCCCTGGAGCAGCACTCGGCGCACGTCGTGGCGGGCGCGCTGGTGCAGGCAGCCCACCGCGACGACCTCCCCCTGAGCCTCCCGAGCGACGTGCACCAGGTGCATGGGCAGGGCATCGAGGGCACCATCGCGGGCCATCGGGTGACGGTGGGGTCGGCGGAATGGCTGCGCACCAACGGCATCGACCCCGGATCACTGCTGGACCAGAGGCATGCCGACGGAGAGGACGGGCGGGGCCTGGTGATGGTGGGCGTGGATGGCGCACCCGCGGGGATGATCGTGCTGGCTGACCCCATCCGCCCTGATGCCCGAACCATGATCGAGCGCCTGCACGCAGCCGGCGTTGACGAGGTGGCCATGGCCACCGGCGACCGGCGCGACGTGGCCGAGGCGGTGGCGGCCGATCTCGGAATCGACGTGGTGCACGCGGAGTGCAGCCCCGAGGACAAGGTGGCCGTGGTGGCCGCCATGCGCGAGGGCGAGGGGCGCCACCGCGTGGCCATGGTGGGAGACGGCATCAACGACGCCCCCGCGCTTGCCCGTGCCGACGTGGGCGTGGCCATGAGCACGCCGGGGGCCACCGTGGCGTCCGAGACCGCCGACGCCGTGGTGATGGTGGACCGCGTGGACGGCGTAGCCGACGCCATCATCACCAGCCGCCGGGCGTCCGCCATCGCGCGGCAGAGCGTGGTGGGCGGGATGCTCATGAGCTTCGTGGCCATGGGGTTCGCCGCGTTCGGCTACCTGTCGCCGGTGGCCGGCGCCCTCCTGCAGGAGGGCATCGACGTCATCGTCATCCTCAACGCCCTGAGGGCGCTGCGCGCCTAGGGCACCGGTGCTGGCGCGGGTGCCCGCGTGGTGGCCGTCTGCAGGAAGAAGTCCTGGCCATGCACCACGCGCAGCGGGCTGGCCGTCTTCCACACCACGGTCACGGCGCCATTGGGCGCCACGGTGGTGTTGGGCTGGTCGGCCTCGCCGGCGGTGCCTGAGATCCAGCGGGCGGTGCCCCATGCGGAGGAGCCTGCCGGACGCGTGCGGGCCTGCACGCGCACCGTGGCGCGGTAGGAGCGCTTGAAGGTGACGGTGCTGGTGCCGTCGGTGGCGGTGACCACCTCGGGGTCGTCCACGTCGGCGCCGCGGGCGGAGAGCACCTGCAGCGGCCCCCAGGTGCCGCCCGCCGCGCGGGTGCGTGACTGCACCATCTTCCGCTGCGCCAGGGCGTCGGACGCCCACTCCCACACGGCGGTCACGGTGCCGTCGGGTGCCACGGCCAGGGACGGGTCACTGGCGTGGGTGCCGCGACGCGAGAGGTTGACGATGGGACCCCAGGTGGTGGATCCCGCCGGGCGCGTGCGCGCCTGGATGAGGCCCGGGGTCGGGCGCAGGGGGTTCTCGTCGGTGGCCTCCACCGCGCGCTCCCACACGGCCGTCACCTCGCCCGCCGGCGATGCGATCACCACGGCGTCATTGGACTGCGCGCCGGGGAGCGACAGCGCCTGCACCGGGCCCCAGGCGCCCGTGGCCGATCGCGTGCGCGACTGGATGATGAACGAGCGGCCGTCGCGGGTGGGGCGCTCCCACGTGACGGTGATGGTGTTGTCGCCCGCGATGGCGATGGAGGGGTCGATGGCGTCGGTGCCGCCGGCCGACAGGTTCACCGTCCCGCCGAACCGCGACGCCCCCTTGGCAAGGATGCGGGCCTGGACGCGGCGGCTGCCCGCCTGGCCCTGCGCCCACACCACCACCACGGCTCCGTTGGGCGCAATGGCGATGCGGTTCTCGGTGGCGTCGCCCCCCGGGTTGGACAGCGTGCGCACGGGGCCGAAGTTGCGCGAGCCGGCGCCCTTGATGCGCACCTGCAGCGTGCGGTTCCAGTTGCGCATGTTCTTCCATGCGATGGCCGTGCGGCCATCGGCGCCGACGGCGATGCGGGGGTCCTCGTGGTTGGCGCCGCGGGCCGACAGGTTCACCACCGGCGTGAACCCGCCATTCGGGCCGCGCATGCGCGAGCGGATCTGCCACGTGGCACCGTCCCATCCCTCCCAGGCATACGTGACGGCGCTGGACGGCGTGGCGGCCACCCACGGGTCGTCCGAGGGAACCCCCGAGGGAGTCACGCCCACGGGCGCGCCCCACGGGCCGGGAGGCGATGCCTGACCGTGCGCGGCGGCAGCGGCGCCAAGCGCGGCGGCAAGGCCGGCAGCGGTGAGGACGAGGGTGCGCGACGACATGGGGACCTCCGGGGGGCGACGACCAGCCGAGCCTACCGGGGACAGTCCCGCTTCACGTCCGGAGGGCGGCGCGGACGGCGCCCGCGGCCGCGGGGCCCGGCGCGCCGCGGGCTACCAGGCGCACCGCGCCGGTGCGCGTCGTCACCGCCACGGCCACGTCCCGGGTACCGCGCTGGCCCATGGCCGCGAGCACACCGCTCACGTCGGCGTATGCGCACCACACGCGGGAGCGGGCCGGCTGCGGGGTGCCGGTGGCCATGCCGCCCTCGATCCACCCCGCCGCGCGTCGCCACTTCCGGCCGAGCACTGGAACCTCCCCCACGGCCGCATCGGGGCCGAGCTCCGCGACCCAGGCGTCCACGTCTCGCTGCTGGCGGCGACGGAAGGCGAGGACCACCACGCAGGGGTCGGCCGGCAGGTCATCCGGCAGCACCCTCTGTGCCCCCTCCAGGTCGCGCGCGGCAAGGCGCGGCAGGCGCGGACCCGCGGGCGCGGTCAGGCCGCCGCCAGGTACGGCGACCAGGCCTCGGGACGGCGCGGCGTTGCCACGTCGATGAACACGTCGGGGCGTGGCGGGCGGGGCTTGCTGCGCGGGAACATCTCGATCTCGTGGCACAGGGCGTCACCCTTGCGCGCATTGCACGGGGCGCAGGAGGTGACCACGTTGAACCACGACGAGTCACCGCCGCGGCTGCGCGGCACCACGTGGTCCACCGTGAGCTTGCTGCGGGCGCCGCAGTACTGGCATGCGTAGCCGTCACGGGCGAAGAGGGCGCGCCTGCTCATGCGGCGGGCCTCATATCGGGGGACCTTCACCCGGTACACCAGGCGGATCACGTGGGGGGCGGGAAAATCGCGCGCGACGCCGCGGATGGCACGCGGGGAGTGCTCCAGGATCTCGGCCTTCTGCTTGAGCAGCAGGACGAGGGCGCGCCGCATTGAGCACACGTTGATGGGCTCGTATGAGGCGTTGAGGACGAGGACGTGCTGCGGAACCACCTCCTTCGAGGCGGGAATATAGCCGCGGGGTGCTGCGTTACGTGGATCTGGTCGCAGTCGGGTAACACCCGAGCGACGTCACGTGGGCGATGTCGCCCTCCTCGATGGCCGTGAGCGCGGCCTGCAGGGGCAGGTCGCGGTGCCGGTTGCCCTCGGCGTCGATGAAGAACACATACCGCCCCAGGCCGGTGCGCGCGGGGCGGCTCTCGAGGCGCGTGAGGTTGATGGCACGCAGCGCGAACTCCTGCAGGATCGACAGCAGGGCGCCCGGCCGGTCGGTGGCGATCCCGCAGATGATGGACGTGGTCCAGTCGCCCCCCGGGGGCGCGTCCACCTCGTCGGTGCCGATGATCGCGAAGCGCGTGCGGTTGTCGGCGGCGTCCATGATGTCCTCGGCCAGGATGTCGCCGCCGTAGATCTGCGCCGCTCGCCGGTTGCCCACCGCGGCCACCGACCCGTCCTGCTCCACCGCTGAGCGCACGGCGTCGGCCGTGGACAGCGCGGGCTCCACCGCGGCGCCCGGCAACCGCGCCGACAGCCACCGACCGCACTGCGAGGTGGCCTGCGGGTGGCTGACCACCCGCGTCACGCCCGAGAGCGACGCCCCCGGCGCGCCGATGAGGTGATGGTGGATGGGATGGATGACCTCGCCCCGGATGACCACGCGTCCCTCGTGGGAGATGAGTTGGTCGAGCGTCTGGCTCACGCCGCCCTCGATGGCGTTCTCGATGGGCACCAGGGCCTCGCGCACCTCGCCCGACGCCACGGCGGCGAAGCAGGCGGGGATGCTGGGGTAGGCGCGCTCGCGCGAGGCCTGGTCGGCCCCGATCCACGCGATGAGCGCCTCCTCGGAGAACGTGCCCGGGGGGCCCAGGTATCCGATGGTCCCGCTCACCGGGGCACCGCTAGAAGACGATCTTGACGGGGTACTCGGCCCGGTTGTTGTCGGTCTTCTCCTCGCCCGGCACCGGCACCACCTCCACCTTCAGCACCGAGGCCTCGCCGAACGTGGGGCTCTTAGGGCCGGGAAGGGTGACCGACTGCTGCTCGCCCGGCTGCATGGAGGGGATCTCCTTCTCCACCGTCTGGGCGTCGTTGGGCGATGCGTCGCTGGCGAACGTGGCGCGCACGATCACGTTGGTCTCGGGCGACTCACCGGAGTTCTCCACCGTCACCTTCCACTCAAGCTGGTCGGACGCCTGGATCTCGGTGTCGGTGCCCGCCTGCAGGTCCACGCCCTGCGGCAACGCCTGAACGCCCAGGAGCCCGGTGCCGCGCACGCCGCCGGTGCCGTCGGTGGTGGTGCCGTCGGTGCTGCCACCCGTGCGCTGCAGCGCCGGGATGAGCTGCGCGGCGCCCGTGGGCGATGCCTGGTCGGCGCGCACGCCCGACAGGAAGAACTGGCGGTCGGGCACCTGCACGCCCGTGATGCCCTCATTGGCCAGGGCGCGCTTGGACGGGCCCACGAAGGAGTCCTGGTAGATGACGTCGCTGGCCAGGAACCTCTGCATGGCGCTGGCCAGGGTGGCCGACGCGAACGCTCGGTTCTTGGAGTCGATGACCGACGGCAGCGAGTCGGCAAGCGCCTTCAGTCCGGTCACGCGGTACTGAAGCGCCGTGATGAGGCTCTGGTTGGGGGCGTCCAGCGTGTCGGGTGCCGACAGCGCCTCGGCCTGCCCCACCAGCGCCTGCGCCCCGCCGGCCAGCTCGCGCACCTTCACCTGCAGCGCGGGGGCCTCCTCGCCATCGCGGTTGGCCAGGAGCTCCTGCAGGGCGTCCGACTCCTTGCCCGAGGCCGTGACGATGGTGGTCACATCTCCCATGTAGGACCTGTAGGAGTCCTCGAGCGCGCTGCGCTGGCACCCGCGTACCACCAGCACAAGCACCACGATGAGCACCAGTGCCGCGCCCACCGCCATGGCGATGCGCGCCGCCGGCGACTGCATTGCCGCGCTGCCGCCCGAGCCGCGGGGGCCGCGTGAGCCGCCGCCGGAGCCACGGCCGCGTCCACCACCGCCCTTGCCGCCGGATCCCCGGCCGCCGCCGGAGCTGCCGCCCCGGCCACGACCACGGCCCGAGCCGCCCGAGCCGCGGGATGACCCACGGCCGCGCGGATTGGGCCCCTCTGCGGGCGGAAGCGGGCCGGAGACGCCAGTGGGCTGGTCGTCGTACCCGTAGTCCGTGCCGGTCTCGTCTACGTCCACAGTAGGGAAGCTCCCGATGGGCGAGGGGGGACTCGAACCCCCACGTTCTTTCGAACACTGGCACCTGAAGCCAGCGCGTCTACCAATTCCGCCACCCGCCCGGGATCGGCCGTAAGGCGCGGGAACACTAGCGCACCCTGGGCGCCCTGATTCCGGGCGGGTGAAGTCTACGATCGGCTGTCCGTTCGGCATGCCCACCATGGATTCCTTCGCAGGAATCCCCGGCCGCCAGTGGAAGGCCACTTCGCCCCATGCGAATCACCGGATCCACCCACGCTCCCACGCGCGCGCAGGCCCGCCCCCGGGTGCTGGGCCGATACGAGCTGATGGAGGTCATCGGCCGCGGTGCCACGTCGCGCGTGTACCGGGCGCTGGACCGCGCCACGGGGCACGAGGTGGCGGTGAAGGAGATCCCCGTCGACCTGGGCCTGGAGCAGCGCGTGGCCGCCGAGATCCGCGCCGCCGCGCGCCTGGAGCATGCATCGGTGGTGCGCATGCTGGACTGGGGTGAGGACTCCGAATCGCTCTACCTGGTGAGCGAGCTGGTGGACGGCCCGTCATTGGAGAAGGTGTATGCCGACGCCCCTCCCGGGGACCGCGCCACGGCCGAGATGGCGGCCGACGTACTGGAGGCGCTCGACCACGCGCACTCGCGCGGCGTGATCCACCGCGACATCAAGCCCGCCAACATCCTGGTGGACCACCGCGGGCACGCCCGCGTGGCCGACCTGGGCGTGGCGCGGCTGTCGGGCGAGACCGGCATGACCCAGACCGGCGGCGTGGTGGGCACCATGGCCTACATGGCGCCCGAGCAGGCCACCGGCGAGCAGGTGACCGGGGCCGCCGACGTATGGGCGGCCTCGCTGGTGCTGTACGAGGGCCTGACCGGAAGGAATCCCCTGCTGGGCGGCAGCCCCGCCGACACCGCGCGCCGCGCCGCGCTGGGCGAGATCCCCCCAATCCGCAACCTCCGGCCCGACCTGCCCGTGCGCCTGGCCAAGGCCATCGACGCCGGCCTGGCGCGCCACCCCGATGCCCGGCCCGACGCCGCGCGCCTGGCGCAGATCGTGCGCGATGAGTCACCCGGGCTGGCCGAGGGTCGCGGCAGGCGGGCCGTGGCCCTGCTGTCGGGCCCCGTGCCGCCCATCCTCACGGGCGTGGGCGCCGGCCTGCTGGGCGGCATCATCGCGGAGCGGGGGCTGTCCACCGGGGCGCTGGGCACCGCGGGCATCGCGCTGGTGGCAGGCGCCATGGGCGCATGGCGGGCACCGCTGGCTGCCGCCGCGCTGGTGCTGCTGGCCGGGGTCGCCACGGCACCCGCCGCGCCCGCGCTCACCGGCATCGCCGTGGTCATCGGCCTGCTGCTGGTGCTCACCGGCGCGCGCCACGGGCGACTTGTGCTGCTGCCCGTGTTGGCGCCCGTGCTCGCCGCGCTGGGGATGCTGCCCGCATATGCCCTGCTGGCGGGGTCGATCCGCACCACCGGTGCGCGCATCTGGGCCGCCGTGGCGGGCATGGTGGCGCTGCTGTTCTGGCAGACCGCCGCGGGAGCGGGCCAACTGGTGTTCACCGGGTGGGAGGTGCCGGGCGCGTGGGACGCCCTGCAGGGCGTGCGGTCGCCCCAGGCCGCGGGAGAAGCGCTGATCGACCCCATCGTGGCCCATCCGCAGGCGCTCACGGGGTGCCTCATCGTCATCGCGGCCACG
>JADHKZ010000044.1 GCA_016780995.1 Thermoleophilia bacterium
ACCTGCGTCTCATCACCGACCCGTCGCTGAAGAGCACGAAGTGGGACCTGACGTACCTCCCCAGCGAGGTCACCAAGGCCACCGCGGCTGCCATGGGCCGCCCGGAGACCGAGGGTCAGCACCGCTTCCAGCTGAAGCCGGAGACCATCCGCACCGCTTCGGCGGGCGCGATCCGCTCCTGGGCCCTGCAGGCGACCCCGTGGGACAACATGGGCGCCATGCTGCCGGTCAAGGAGATGATCGGTCTCATGTCCTACAACTTCGACCTGATCATCCCGGGTGCGGACATCATCTGGACCCAGACGGTCGAGCGTACGGACGAGGACATCGCGGACCTGCTGTTCGCGACCCCGTACCAGTACACCATGCGTCACCGCTTCCCGAAGCCCCCGGGCGTCTGATCCCGAGCAGCTTCAGGCAGCACCTGGTCCCCCGGGCTCCGGCCCGGGGGACCCCCTTGAAGAGTTATGGGGAACGCCCCGCCAGCCGGCTCGGAACCCGGCGGCCGGGGCGGACCTCTTTCCGGGGCGCGTGTCCTATGATTCCCCCCGGTTCACGGCCCGCGGTGACGCGGGCCGCGTCATGCGTGGACACGACTGAGCGAAGGACCTGAATGCCGGCGACGGTGGTGATCGGCGCCCAGTGGGGCGATGAGGGAAAGGGCAAGGTCGTTGACCTGCTGGCGGAGCGCAGCGACGTGGTGGCGCGCTACCAGGGTGGCAACAACGCCGGTCACACGATCGTGGCGGGCGACCAGACCTACGCGCTGCACCTCATCCCCAGCGGCATCCTCTACCCCGACACCACCTGCATCATCGGCAACGGGGTGGTGGTGGATCCCTTCGTGCTGGTGAGGGAGCTCGACCAGCTGGAGGAGCGCGGGGTGGACACCTCCAACCTGCGCATCTCCGGCAACGCGCACCTGATCATGCCGTACCACGTGCAGCTGGACACCCAGAGCGAGATCCGCCTGGGCAAGCTGTCCATCGGCACCACGCGCCGAGGCATCGGGCCCGCCTACATGGACAAGGCCGCGCGCATCGGCATCCGCGCCCAGGACCTGCTCGACCCCAGCATCCTGCGCCGCAAGATCGCCATCGCCCTCGAGCAGAAGAACGAGGTGCTGGAGAAGATCTACGGCGAGCCGCCGCTCGATGCCGACGCCGTGGCCGGTGAGGTGCTCGCGCTCGCGCCGCGGATCCAGCCCTTCATCGCCGACACCTCCCTCCTGCTCGACACCGCGATCCGCGACGGCAAGACCGTGCTTTTCGAGGGGGCGCAGGGCACCCTCCTCGACATCGATCACGGCACCTACCCGTTCGTCACCAGCAGCAACCCCACGGCCGGCGCGGCCTGCACCGGCACCGGCGTGGGCCCTACGCGCATCGACCACGTGCTGGGCATCACCAAGGCCTACACCACGCGGGTGGGCGAGGGGCCCTTCCCCACCGAGATCGACGACGACGCCGGGCGCCACATGGCCGAGGTAGGGCACGAGGTGGGCACCACCACCGGGCGCGCCCGGCGCTGCGGATGGCTCGACCTGGTGGCGCTGCGCTACGCCGTGCGGGTGAGCGGCATGACCCAGCTTGGCCTCACCAAGCTCGACGTTCTGTCGGGCCTGTCCGAGGTGAAGCTGTGCACCGCCTACACCAAGCCCGACGGCGAGGTGAGCGCCGACTTCCCCTGGCACCAGAGCGACTTCCACGGCTGCACGCCGGTGTACGAGACCCTTCATGGCTGGGACGAGGACATCGTTGGCGTCACCAGCCTCGACGACCTGCCACCGCGCGCGCGCGACTACGTGGAGCGCATCGCCCAGTTCACGGGCGTGCCCATCACCCTCATCGGCACCGGCCAGGGCCGGCATGAGGTGATCGACGCAGTGGAGCTCTAGGCCCCTACGGCCTGAGGCGCCGCCCCGTGCGGAACATCCGGACGGCCCAGAGTGTCACCAGCACCGCGACGCCCGCGGCCACGGCCACCGACAGCCACACGGCGCTCTCGTTCAGGCCCGTGATCCCCGCGCGCTCGGCATCCACCAGGTAGTAGATGGGGTTGAACATCGACAGGGTGCGCCAGGGCTCGGAGAGGTCCTCGACGTTGTAGAACACCCCGCCCAGCAGCGAGAGCGGCGTGATGATGAGCGCGGCGATGAACGCCTGCTGGTCGAATGAGTCGGCCCAGATTCCGGTGATCACCCCAAGCGCGCTGAAGATGATGCCGGTGAGCACCAGCACCAGCAGCGCCAGGGCCCAGTTCTCCACGCCCTCCACGAACGGCAGGGCGGCGGCGGCCACCAGCAGGGCGGCGATCCACCCGCGGTAAAGGCCACCCACCATGTAGGAGATCACCACCTCGGCCGATCGCAGGGGCGACGAGAGCACGTCGTCGATGTAGCCCTCGTTGCGCGCCTGGTAGAGCGACGTGGAGGCGTTGGCGAACGCCTGGCCGGTGACCGTGGTGATGAGAAGTCCGGGCAGGATGAACCACAGGTACTGGATGCCCGACACCTGGCGGAGCTCGCCGCCAAGCGCTCCGCCGAACACGGCCATGAACAGCACGGCGGTGACCACCGGCGGCAGGATGGTCTGCGTCCAGAGCTTGGACACCCGGCGCACCTCGCGCCCCGACAGCGCGAGGGTGCCCCGCCGCGACGCCGCGCGAAGCTGCGCCTCGCCGAGCCGGGGGTCGGAAGCCGCGCTGACTGTCCCCGATTCCCGCGGGTGACTGTCACCGGTCATGGCGACACCTCCGTCACCGCGCCGCGCATCACGCGCAGGTAGGCGTCCTCCAGGCGCGGGCCGCCGTAGCGGTCGATGATCTCGGGGACTGTCCCCTCGGCCACGATCCGGCCGCCCTGGATCATGGAGATCCGGTCGCACAGCGCCTCGGCCTCCTCCAGGTAGTGCGTGGTGAGCAGGATCGATATGCGCTGCTCGTCACGCAGCCGGGAGAGGTACTTCCACAGGTCGTGGCGCAGCTCCAGGTCCACGCCGGCGGTGGGCTCGTCCAGGATCGCCAGCCGCGGCCGGTGCACCAGCGCCCGGGCGATCAGCAGCCGGCGCCGCATGCCGCCCGAGAGCCGGTTGGGCCGCGTGCCCGCCTTGCCCTCCAGGTCGAAGGCGGCCAGCAGCTCATCGGCGCGCGCGCCGGCATCGGCCTTGCGCATGCCGAAGTAGCGGCCGTGGAACGACAGCACCTCGCGCGCGGTGAGGAACCGGTCCAGGTGCACCTCCTGCGGGGCCAGCCCCACGAAGGTGCGTGCCCTGCGCGGGTCGGTGACCGCGTCGTGGCCGAACACCCGCACGTGGCCCGCAGGCCCCCGCAACAGTCCGGTGATGATGCCGATCAGGGTGCTCTTGCCCGACCCGTTGGGCCCCAGAAGCCCGTGGAACCCCCCGTCGGGAACGGTGAGCGACAGCCCGTGGAGGGCCTGGGTGCCGTCGTCGTAGACCTTGGTCAGGTCGGTGATGTCGAGCGCGTGCACGGCGCGCAACGCTATCGGGCGGGCACGAGCAGTGCGGCTGTGATTGGTAGGGTGACTGCGTGGCGCGACGGGCACTTGTTGTGGGCAGCGGCGGACGCGAGCATGCGCTGGTGCGCGCGCTCGGCGGCAGCGGCTGGACGGTGTTCGCCGCGCCGGGCAACCCGGGCATGGCGGCCGACGCCGACGTGCGCCCCATCGCCATGAACGACCACGCCGCCCTGGTGGCGCTGGCCACGGACGAGGGAATCGACCTGGTGGTGGTGGGGCCCGAGGCCCCGCTGGTGGCGGGGCTTGCCGACGACCTGCGCGCGGCCGGCGCCGCGGTGCTGGGGCCGTCCAAGGCGGCCGCGCAGCTGGAGGGCAGCAAGGCCTTCGCCAAGGAGGTCATGCTGGCCGCGGGCGTTCCCACCGGCCGCAGCGAGACCGTCACCAACGTGGACGAGGGCATGCGCGCGGTGGCCGAGTTCGGCCTGCCGGTGGCCGTGAAGGCCGACGGCCTGGCCGCGGGCAAGGGCGTGGTCATCGCGCAGTCCGAGGCCGAGGCCCGCGAGGCGCTGCAGTCGATGCTCGACCAGGGCGTGTTCGGCGATGCCGGCCGCACAGTGGTGGTGGAGGAGGGGCTCACCGGCCCCGAGGTGTCACTGCTGGCCATCAGCGACGGCACGGCTGTGGCGCGCTTCCCCGCCGCGCGCGACTACAAGCCCATCGGCGAGGGCAACACCGGGCCCAACACCGGCGGCATGGGATCGGTATCGCCCGTGCCGGACATCCCCGACCACCTTGCCGACATGCTGGTGGACGAGGTGCACCGCCCAGTTATCGCCGAGATGGCCCGCCGCGGCATCCCGTTCAGCGGGGTCCTGTACGCCGGGATCATGATGACCCCCGGTGGCCCCAAGGTGCTCGAGTTCAACGTGCGGTTCGGCGACCCCGAGACCCAAGCGCTGCTGCCCCGTGTGGGCGGGGACCTCGGGGAGATCCTGCTGGCCGCCGCCAGCGGCGGGCTTGCCGACCAGCCCGTGCCCATGACCCCGCAGGCCTCGGTGGCCGTGGTGCTGGCCGCCGCCAACTACCCGGGCGACCCGCGCACGGGCGATGTGATCACCGGCATCGACCAGGCGCAGGCCACGGGGGCCGAGGTGTTCCAGGCGGGAACGGCGCTGAACGCAGCAGGTGATCTGGTCACCAACGGCGGCCGCGTGCTGGCCGTGCAGGCCCTTGGCGACACCGTGGAGGATGCTCGCGAGGCCGCCTACGCCGCGGCGGCCCTCATCCACTTCGACGGCCAGCAGATGCGGCGCGACATCGCCGCGGGGATGGCCAGCTAGCGACACGAAGTCGTATCGATCCGTGACGAAGACGGGTGTCGCACGGTGTTACACTCGCTGCGTGCCCACGACCAAGCCACGCCACGCAGTGACCGAAACAGGTGCAGTCGCCGACGCGCTCGCGGAACTCCGGGCCGAGGATGGCGGCGGCGACGTATCGATCTCCGAGCTGGTGGTGATCGGCGCCCGCACCCTGGCGGCGGCGAAGCGCGCCCAGCGGAGCGCAGACGACGCCGTGCTGGCGGCGCTCGCAGACCGCGTGCGGGCGGGCGGACCACCCCTGGGCGACCCGGACCTGGCTGACGAGGTCCGCCGGACGGGCTGGGCCCGCCCCGTGTGAGCACGCAGTACCTGCTCGACAACTCCGCGTGGGCGCGGCTGTGGTATCCGGCGCTACCCGAGGAGCGACGCGCCGAACTGGCCACCGCCATCACCGAGCGCCGCATGCATGCCTGTCTGCCCTTCATGCTCGAGGCCGGTTACTCAGCGCGGAGCACCGACGACTACGCCGGAATCAGGCGCACCCTCGGCAGCCTTCCGTTCGCTGCCATCGAGCATCCAACCGAGGAGCGGGCCGTCGAGCTGCAGGGTGAGCTGGTGCAGACGGGCCACCATCGCCTGCCACCTGTGGACGTGCTCATCGCCGCCATCGCCGAGCACCACGGGCTCACCGTGCTGCACGTCGACAAGGACTTCGACGTGATCCGCGACCGGACGTCCGCCCGCATCAGCACGGAGTGGCTCGCGCCACCCACATCCTTCTCGTGAGCACTGCTTCGACGGGGAACCCCATTGGTAGGGTGGCGCCCGTCTCCGCTACCCGATTGGACGCATGATCCCGAGGTATTCGCGGCCCGAGATGGCCGCCATCTGGACCGACGAGGCCAAGCTGCAGCGCTGGCTCGACGTGGAACTCGCGGTGTGCCGCGCGTGGGCGCGCCGGGGGGTCATTCCCACCGAGGACCTGGCCGAGATCGAGGGCAAGGCCGCCTTCAGCGTGGAGCGCACGCTGGAGATCGAGAAGACCACCAACCACGACGTGGTGGCCTTCCTCACCAACGTGAACGAGAACATCGGCCCGGCCTCGCGCTGGATCCACTACGGCATGACCAGCAGCGACGTGCTGGACACCGGGCTGGCGCTGGCCATGGTGCAGAGCGGCCGGATAATCGTGGAGGGCCAGAGGGCGCTCACCCAGGCGCTGAAGGCCCGGGCGCTGGAGCACCGCGACACCCTGTGCGTGGGGCGCACCCACGGCGTGCACGCCGAGCCCACCACGTTCGGGCTGCGCCTGGCCGGGTTCGCCATGGAGAGCAAGCGCAACGAGCAGCGGCTGCAGGCGGCGCATGAGCAGATCGCCTTCGGCAAGCTGAGCGGCGCGGTGGGCACCTACGCCATGCTGGAGCCGGGCGTGGAGGCCGAGGTCATGCAGGAGTTGGGGCTGCAGGTGGAGCCGGTGGCCACGCAGGTGATCCCCCGCGATCGCCACGCCGAGGTGGTGGCCGCGCTGGCCATCGCCGCCAGCGGGCTGGAGCGCCTGGCCGTGGAGGTTCGCCACCTTCAGCGCACCGAGGTGCGCGAGGCCGAGGAGGCCTTCGGCAAGGGACAGAAGGGCTCGTCGGCCATGCCGCACAAGCGCAACCCCATCACCGCCGAGCGCATCACGGGCCTGGCCCGCGTGATCCGCGCCAACTCGCTGCCGGCCATGGAGGACGTGGCCCTGTGGCACGAGCGCGACATCTCGCACTCGTCGGTGGAGCGCGTGATCCTTCCCGACTCCTACACGCTCATGGACTACTTGCTGGCCACCACCACCAAGCTGGTGAACGGGCTGGTCATCCGGCCCGACCGCATGCAGCAGGTGCTCGATTCCAGTTACGGCCTGGTGTTCAGCCAGCGCGTGCTGCTGGGGCTGGTGGAGGAGGGCCTCACGCGCGAGGAGGCCTACGCCGCCGTGCAGCGCAACGCCATGACCGCCTGGGACACCGGCCAGTCGCTGAAGGACCTGCTGGCCAAGGACGAGGACGTGGTGGGCAAGATCGACCCCTCCCGCCTGGACGCCATGTTCGACCCGTCGCATCACCTGCGCCACCTGGACGAGGTGTTCGAGAGGGTTGAGGCGCTGTGAGCCTGATCCTGCGGGGCAAGGTGCGCGAGGTGCATGACGTGGGCGACGGCCGGCTGGTGATGGTGACCAGCGACCGCATCAGTGCCTACGACGTGGTGATGCCCACCGAGATCCCCGGCAAGGGGCAGGTGCTCACCGCGCTCAGCGTGCACTGGTTCCACCGCATGCGCGACATCGTGCCCAACCACCTTCTGGGCTGGCGCCTCAGCGACATGCCCGAGCCCTTCCGCAAGCAGGAGTACGCCGGGCGCGTGATGCTGGTGCAGGCGCTGGACATGCTGCCGGTGGAGTGCGTGGTGCGCGGGTACCTCATCGGCAGCGGTTGGCGCGACTACCAGCAGACGGGCGCCACCAGCGGCGTGGCGCTGCCCGCGGGCCTGCAGCAGGCCGACGTGCTGCCCCAGCCCATCTTCACCCCGGCCAGCAAGGCCGAGGCGGGCGACCACGACGAGAACATCACCATGGACGACGTGGTGGCCGCGGCGGGCCCGGAGCTGGCCGCCGAGATGGAGCGGGTGTCGCTGGCGGTGTATCGCCGGGCCGCGGAGGACTGCGGGCGGGCGGGGATCATCCTGGCCGACACCAAGTTCGAGATGGGCACCGCGCAGGGCACGCTCACGCTGGGCGACGAGGTCTGCACGCCCGACTCTTCCCGCTTCTGGCCCGCCGACACCTGGACGCCCGGCACGTCTCCCCCGTCGTTCGACAAGCAGTACCTTCGCGACTGGCTGGATGAGAGCGGGTGGGACCACACCCCGCCGGGGCCCGAACTGCCACCCGAGGTGGTGGCCGGCACCCGCGAGCGGTACGTGGAGGCCTACGAGCGCATCACCGGTCGCTCGTTCGATGAATGGCTCAAGGAGGCCGCTGAATGACCCTGGTCGTCGTCACCGTCATGCCGAAGAAGGGCGTGCTCGATCCCCAGGGCCAGGCGGTGCAGGGGGCGCTGCAGCACATGGGCTTCTCCGAGGTGGCCGACGTGCGCGTGGGCAAGCGGATCGAGTTGGAGATCAACGGCCACGACCCGGCCGGGCAGGCCACGAAGATGTGCGAGGACCTGCTGGCCAACAACCTGATCGAGGACTACTCGGTGGAGGTGCCCGGGTGAGCGCCACGCGGGTGGCGGTGCTGAGGTTCCCGGGCACGCTCGACCACCAGAGCGCCGCGCGGGCGGTGCAGGGCGTGGGCGCCGAGCCCGTATTCACCCACCATGAGGACACCGCGCTGCCCACGGGCACGCACGCCGTGGTGATCCCCGGCGGGTTCTCCTACGGCGACCACCTGCGCCCCGGGGCCCTGGCCAGCCGCACGCCCATCATGGGTGCCGTGAAGGACCACGCCAAGGCCGGCGGCAAGGTGCTTGGCATCTGCAACGGCTTCCAGATCCTGTGCGAGAGCGGCCTGCTTCCGGGCGTGCTGCGGCCCAACGCGTCGCTCAGCTTCATCTGCCGGCAGGCCGACCTGGAGGTGGCCGACGCCGGCACCCCGTGGACCGGCGGACGGGGGGCCGGCGAGGTGCTGTCCATCCCGTTCAAGCATCACGACGGCGCGTGGTTCGGCACGCCCGGCGAGGCCCGCGTGGTGCTGCGCTACAAGGGCGAGAACCCCAACGGCAGCATCGACAAGATCGCCGGCATCAGCAACCTGGCAGGCAACGTGATGGGCCTCATGCCCCACCCCGAGGAAGCCCAGGAGCCCCTGCTGGGGTCCACCGACGGCCGCGTGCTGTTCGCGGCGCTCATCGCATGAGCGCCACCATGGGCGAGAGCGGGAAGCCGCTGTACGAGGAGCTTGGCCTGCTGGCCACGGAGTACGACCGCGTGGTGCAGCTGATGGGCCGCGAGCCCACGGATCCCGAGCTGGTGATGTTCAGCCTCATGTGGAGCGAGCACTGCTCGTACAAGCACAGCAAGCCGCTGCTCAAGGGGTTCCCCACCACCGGCCCGCGCGTGGTGATGGGCCCGGGCGAGAACGCCGGCGCGGTGGACGTGGGCGATGGGCTGGCCATCGTGTTCAAGGTGGAGAGCCACAACCACCCGAGCGCCGTGGAGCCCTTCCAGGGCGCGGCCACCGGCGTGGGCGGGATCGTGCGCGACATCATCGCCGTGGGCGCCACGCCCATCGCGCTGCTCGATTCCCTCAGGTTCGGCACGCTCGACTCCGCCCGCTCGCGGTTCCTGTTCCGGCGCGCGGTGGAGGGCATCGGCCACTACGGCAACTGCATCGGCATCCCCAACGTGGGCGGCGAGGTGCAGTTCGACGATCGCTACGAGGACTCGTGCCTGGTCAACGCCATGTGCGTGGGGGTGGTGCCGCACCACAAGATCCTCAGCTGCGCGGCCAAGGGCATCGGCAACCGCCTGGTGCTCATCGGCAACCGCACCGGGCGTGACGGCATCGGCGGCGCCAGCGTGCTGGCATCCGCCGAGCTGGGCGATGATGACGCCGACAAGCGCCCCAGCGTGCAGGTGGGAGACCCCTTCACCGAGCGCAAGCTCATGGACCTCTGCCAGGCGCTGAACGACGCCGACCTGCTGGTGGCCCTGCAGGACCTGGGGGCCGCGGGCCTCACCAGCGCGGCCAGCGAGATGGCCAGCCGCGGCGGCGTGGGCCTGGCCATCGACCTGGACCGCGTGCCGCTGCGCGAGCAGGGCCTGGCGCCCGGCGAGGTGCTGGTGAGCGAGAGCCAGGAGCGCATGCTGGCCATCGTGGAGCCCGCGAAGATGGACGCCGTGGTGGAGATGGCGCGCCGGCATGAGCTGGACGCCACCGACATCGGCGAGGTCACCGGCACCGGTGAGCTGGAGGCGCTGTGGCGCGGCGAGGAGGTGGTGAGGATCCCCTCGCTGTACCTCACCGATGACGTGCCCTTCTACGACGTGCCGCGCGACCCGGCGCCCGCGCCCGCGGCAATCGACCTGTCCACCGTGCCCGAGCCGGATGACCTCTCGGCCGCGTGGCTGGCACTGCTGGGCGACCCCAACGTGGCCAGCAAGCGGTGGATCTTCCAGCAGTACGACCAACTGGTGGGCGCCGGCACCATGCGCCGCCCGGGTGGCGACGCCGGCGTGGTGCGCATCCCCGGCACCAACCGCGCCGTGGCAGTGACCCTCGACTGCGCCGAGTGGCACACCGAGATCGACCCCTACGCCGGAGGCATGGCGTCGGTGCTGGAGGCCGCGCGCAACGTGGCCTGCACGGGCGCGGTGCCCATCGCCGCCACCGACTGCCTCAACTACGCCAACCCCGAGAAGGGCAGCACGGGCTGGCGGCTGGCCGAGAGCATCCGCGGCATGGCCGATGCGCTCACGGCCATCGACGCGCCCATCGTGAGCGGCAACGTGTCGCTGTACAACGAGAGCCCGCGCGGCCCCATCTACCCCACGCCGGTGGTGGGCGTGGTGGGCCTGCTGGACGACGCCGCCACCAGCATCGGATCGGCCTTCCATCACCACGACGACGCCATCCTGCTCATCGGGTACGGCGAGCCGCGGGTGGACGCCAGCCGCTACCTGGGCAGGTGCGACGGCGCGCCGACTGCGCCCGAGCCCGCCAGGGACGCCGCGCTGTTCCGCCTGCTGGCCGAATGCGCCAGGCAGCGCCTGCTGAAGAGCGCGCACGACGTGAGCGAGGGCGGCCTGGCGGTGGCGCTGGCCGAGAGCTGCATCAACGGCGACGTGGGCGGCCAGGTGGCAATCCCCGCGGGGCGCCGGGCCGACGAGGCCATGTTCGGCGAGGGCGGCGGCCGGGTGATCGCGTCGTGCGACCCGCGTCACGTGGCCGACGTGGCCGCGCTGGCGGGCGAGGGCGTGCACGTGGTGCAGGTCGGCGCCGTGGGCGGGGACGACGTGGTGATCGACGCCGGGAGTTCCACGGCGCGGGTATCGCTACGCGAAGCGGCCCAGGTGTGGGAAGGTTCCATCCCACAGGCGTTGGAGGCGCAGTGAGCGACCACCCCAAGGAGGAGTGCGGCGTGTTCGGGGTCGTTGCCCCGGATCGTGACGTGGCACGCATCACCTTCTTCGGCCTGCATGCCCTGCAGCACCGCGGCCAGGAGAGCGCCGGCATCGCGGTGAGCGACGGCGACCACGTGATGGTGCAGCGCGAACTGGGCCTGGTGTCGTCGGTGTTCGACGAGCCGTCGCTTCGCAGCCTGGTGGGCCACAGCGCCATCGGTCACGTGCGCTACTCCACCACCGGCAAGAACAAGTGGGACAACGCGCAGCCCGTGGCCCTTCCCCGCGGCGACGGCCTGGTGGCACTCGGCCACAACGGCAACCTCACCAACAGCGACGCCCTGCGGCGCCGTGTGGAGGACCTGGGGCACGAGCTCCGGGCCACCACCGACAGCGAGCTCATCACCGCCCTGCTGGCGCACGAGCCCGGCACCCTGCTGGACGCCGTGTGCAACGTGATGCCGCTGCTGCAGGGCGCCTATTCCATCGTCACCCTCACCGAGGACGAGCTGGTGGCGTTCCGCGACCCCAACGGCGTGCGCCCCCTGGTGCTGGGCCGGCTGGACGGCGGCTGGGTGGTGGCCAGCGAGACCTGCGCGCTCGACCAGGTGGGTGCGGAGTTCGAGCGCGAGGTGCGCCCGGGCGAGGCCGTGCGGCTCACCCCCCAGGGCACCGAGGGCCGGCAGGCCATGCCGCCCACCACGCGTTCGCTGTGCATCTTCGAGGCCATCTACTTCGCGCGGCCCGACAGCATCATCGACGACCAGCTGGTGTGGCAGGCCCGCCACGACATGGGCATCGAGCTGGCGCGCGAGTCGGGGGCCGACGCCGACCTGGTGGTGGGCCTTCCCGACAGCGGCACCCCCGCGGCCATCGGCTTCGCAAAGGAGAGCGGCATCCCGTTCTCGGAGGCCGTGGTGCGTAACCGCTACGTGGGCCGTTCGTTCATCCAGCCCGACCAGGAACTGCGCGCCAACGGCGTGAAGCTCAAGTTCAACCCGCTGGTGGGCGTGATCCAGGGCAAGCGCCTGGTGGTGGTGGACGACAGCATCGTGCGCGGCACCACCACGCGGCGCACCGTGCAGATGCTGAAGGACGCCGGCGCCCTCGAGGTGCACCTGCGCATCTCCAGCCCGCCCATCACCTGGCCGTGCTTCTACGGAATCGACATGGCCGACCGCGACGAGCTGATCGCCGTGGGCCAGGCCGAGGCCCAGATCGCCGCGGCCGTCGGCGCCGACAGCCTGCACTACCTCACCCTCGACGGCCTGCAGCGCGCCATGGGCCGCCCGGCAGACGGCTACTGCCGCGCGTGCTTCACGGGCGAGTACCCCATCCCGGTGCCCGATGCGTCGGGCAAGGAGAGGTTCGAGGCCGTCACAGGCTGACGCATGAGTTGATTCAAACGTTGACTTATTAGTTGACGTTCCATCGGCCTGAAGCGCTAACCTCAGCGGCATGACCGCCCTGCAGGCACACCTGAAGGCCATGGAGAGGGTGCTGTCGCCGGGCGACCTGGCCAAGGTCATCGCAACCACGCCAGAGACGGTCTCGCGGCTGCGAGGCGGACGTCGCCCCCGTCGAGCCAACGAGGTCGCCGTGCTCACGCTGCACGCGGTCATCGATGCCGCGCTGGTGGCAATGGGCGGCGACGCCGCGGCCGTGCGCGACGCGCTGCTATCGCGGCTTTGCGCGCCCGGTGGCTCGGCGCTCACCGATGCCCTGCGGCGGGGGGACGCCGATGGGGCGCTCGCGACCATCGGCATCACCGGTGACGCAACCAGGGCGCCCGACCACGACCTGGCCGATGACTTGGCCGCCGACCTGGCCTTCGACGCGCGCATGGCCGCCATCGAGGCCACAGCGCCACCCCGCCCCGGTGCGCCACCGCCTCCGTGGCCGGTACCCGAGCGGCTGGCGGCAGCGCGGGACGCCGTGCGGGAGGCGTTCCTCGAGTTCGAGCCCGACGCCCACATCGAGGAACGGGTGAACCCCGGCGAGCAACCGGACGATGAGCAGGTGTTGCTCTATGTGAGCATCCCGGGTCTCGAGCGTGAAGAGGTGCGGGACCGCCTTTGCGACTTCCGGGACGCACGGTGGGACGACCTCCTGGACGAGCTCGATGGCGACGTGCTCGTGGTCACCCGGTGACCGGAGGAACCGACGTTCATCAGTTCGACTGGATGTCGCTCCTCGAATACGCGGAGGCACGAGTGGCGTGCCGCAGTCAGTTCATGCGGCGGCTGGTCATCAACCGCGCCTACTACGCAGCCTTCCACGGCGCACGCAGCAGGCTTCGCGAGATGGGCGTGCATGATGCCGATTCACGGTTTCACCGTCAGGTCTGGAAGCGCTTTGAGCGGGGCGACGGGGCACCACCGCCCGATGTCCGCGCGTGGAGAACGATCGGGGAACTCGGTGGCCGAATACGCGACGAGCGGACACGGGCCGACTACGACCCCTGGGCCGCGTGGTCGGCCGACGACTGCGCGCGCATCGTGGCCGATGCCCGGGAGGTGGTGAACCGCATTGGCGCCCTCACCAGTAGGTAGCCTGCCCACGTGAGCGACCGGGGCATCTCCTACGACGACGCGGGCGTCGACCTCGACGCGGCGAGGGTGCTGACGGAGGGCATCCGCGACCTGGTGCACGGCGGCACCACGGGCTTCGCCGGCACGCTGCCCATGCCCCCCATGCGCGACGGCGTGCTGGTGGCGTGCACCGACGGCGTGGGCACCAAGGTGCTGCTGGCCCGGCAGATGGGCGATGTGTCGGGGCTGGGCCAGGACCTGGTGGCCATGAGCGTGAACGACCTGGTGTGCACCGGCGCCCGGCCGCTGTTCTTCCTGGACTACCTGGCGGTGGGCAAGCTGGACCCGGATGAGGCGACGGTGATCGTGGGCGCGGTGCGCGACGCCTGCCTTGCCAGCGGATGCGTGCTGCTGGGCGGCGAGACCGCCGAGATGCCGGGGCTCTACGCCGAGGGGCACTTCGACATGGCGGGGTTCGCGGTGGGAGCGGTGGAGCGCGCCGAGATACTGGGCCCCGAGAAGGTGCAGGACGGCGACGTGATCGTCGGCATCGAGAGCAGCGGCATCCACAGCAACGGCTACTCGCTGGTGCGCAAGCTGGTGGACGATGGCGCGGTGGCGCCCCATCCCATGCTGCTGGCGCCCACGCGCCTGTACCCCGCCGACATCAAGGCCCT
>JADHKZ010000045.1 GCA_016780995.1 Thermoleophilia bacterium
CTGTTCCTGCGCCCGCAGTACCAGAAGCGCGGCAAGCGCTGGGTGAACGTGTCCACGGCCACCTACAGCGCGCTGGCCAAGAGCTTCTACGCCAACGTGAAGCGCGTGGACAAGGGCAGCCGCATCGCGGGAGTGGTCACGTCGCCGGCCGGCGACCAGTGCCCGTCGTCGTGCCCGCGCAACCCCAACGCGCGCACCAGCCCCAGCAACTTCCTGAAGGGCCTCAACCAGAAGGGGCGCCGGCCCCCGATGAACGTGGTGAGCCACCACCCGTACCCCATCACCAAGCCGCGCAGCACCAACTTCCCCGGCTCGTCGTACATCGACCTCTACAACATCAACCGCTTCCAGCAGGAGGTGGACAAGACCTACCTGCGGGGCAAGAGGCTGTGGCTCACCGAGTTCGGCTTTTCCACCGTGAAGGTGGGCGAGTACTCCATGTTCGTGAGCGAGGCCGAGCAGGCGCAGTACCTGCAGGACGCCTACCGCCGGGTGCGTCCCAACAGGCGCATCAAGATGTTCGTGTGGTACTTCCTCCAGGACAACGCCAACTGGGGATCGGGCCTGCTGCGCCAGGACGGCAAGGCAAAGCCTGCGGCGGAGGTGTTCTCGCTGCCCATGTCGCCGCTCTCGTCCGCTCCGGTATCGAGCGGCCGCACCACCACGCTGGTGGGCCAGGTGCGCACCACGCGCCAGCCCACCGAGGTGAAGGTGCAGGTGAAGCAGGGCGACTCCTGGAGCACCATCGCCGCGGTCACCACTGGCCGTGACGGCTCGTTCGCCTATCGCTTCCGGCCCTCGGCCACCAACGTGTACCGCGCCACGTGGACCGGTGACGTGCCTTCGGGCAGCCGCCAGACCAAGTCGTCGTGGCCGGTGACGGTTCGGGTGAGGTAGGGGGTAGCCTGACCAGGTGAGCTCGCCGCCTCCACCGCCAAGCCGCAGCACCGCGACCCCCCAGGAGGCCGGCGAGCGACTTGCCTCGCGCGATGTGCGGTTCGTGCCCATCCTGCGCGGGCGGCAGGGGCGCGACTACCTGCGCCGTGGGCTCAGCGTGGTGGCCCTGCTGGCCATCGACGTGATGTCGGTGTTCCTGGGGCTCTACGCCGTGCTGGCGTTCAAGCTGTTCGTGCAGGGCCAGCCCATCGACTCGGGCGCCATCTGGTCGGTGGAGCAGAAGGCCCTTCCCCTGGCCACCATCACCCTGGTGCTGGTGTTCGCCAAGTACGGCCTGTACACCGAGCGCGAGGAGCGCGGGGGGTCCAGCCGCATCCTGTCGGCCGTCACGGTGAGCACGCTCATCGTGCTGGCGCTGGTGCTGGCCAGCGGCTGGCGCTTCAACACCTTCTACATCTTCTACTCGTCGTGGTTCGTCATCGCGGTGCTGGTGATCGTCCTCAGGGCGTCGTGGGACAGCGTGACGGCCCTGGTGCTGGACATGCTCAAGTTCGAACGACGCGCGCTGCTGGTGGGCGCCCCCGACATGACCGGGCCCATCGCCGAGAGCATCACCCGCGCCAGCACCGACCGCCATGGGGTGGCCTACCGCGTGGTGGGGCGCCACTCGCTGGTGGCCGGGGTGGGCACCGACGAGGAGCCGCCGGCCGCTCGCCAGTTGGACGCCCTGCTCGACCCCGGGCAGATCGACGAGGTCATCCTGGCCGGGCAGGCCGGGCGCGACCAGTCCATCCTCGACCTGCTGGACGTGTGCCGGCGTCGGGGCATCCCGGTGCGGCTGGCGCCCACCACCGCGCAGTTGCTGTCGCACTCCATCCGGGCGGTGCCGGCCCCCGGGCTGCCGCTGTTCGAGCTGCGCCCGCCGGTGCTGAGCGGCATCGCGTTCTTCGCCAAGCGGGCGTTCGACATCGTGGTGGGCGCGCTGCTCATCATCGTGCTGTCGCCGCTCATGCTGCTGGCCGCGCTGGCCATCTGGTTGGAGGACCGCGGCCCCATCCTCTACCGCAACCGGCGCATGGGGGTGGAGGAGCACCCGTTCGACTGCCTCAAGTTCCGCACCATGAAGGTGGGCGCCGACCAGCTGCAGGCCGACCTGGAGCACCGCAACGAGGCCGACGGCGCGCTGTTCAAGATCAGCGACGACCCGCGGGTCACCCGCGTGGGCCGGTTCCTCAGGCGGTTCAGCATCGACGAGCTTCCGCAGCTGTTCAACGTGATGCGCGGCGAGATGTCGCTTGTGGGCCCGCGCCCCTTGCCCGAGCGCGACTACCTGCTGCTGGACGACCTGCACCGCAAGCGCTACCTGGTGCTGCCGGGCATGACCGGCCTGTGGCAGGTGAGCGGCCGGGCCGACCTGTCGTTCGACGAGCTGGTGCGCCTGGACTTCTATTACATCGAGACGTGGTCCATCTGGCTGGACCTGGTGATCCTGGTGCGCACCATCCCGGCCGTGCTGTTCAAGAAGGGCGCGTACTGATGGCGGATGGGGCCGTCACGGGACCGGGCGCCGAGCCCGACCCCGACGCCCTGCTCGAGGCGCTGCGCGACGCCGCAGGCGAGCCCCCGCTTCCGCCGCTGCGCATCGCAGATCCTGCGCCGTCGGCCCGCGACGGCGTGGCCGGCAAGGCCGTGGGCGAGAGTCGCCGGGCGGTGATGCGCCTCATCACCCCGGCGCTTGCGGACCTGCTGGCGCAGCTGGAGGCCGACCGCCACCGCATGCAGGCGGAGATTCGCCGGCTGGAGGCGCGCATCGCCTACCTGGAGAAGCGCGTGCCGCCTGACGCGGACGACTGATGGCGCGCCTGCACCCGCATCTGCGGGGCGCGCGATGAGCGTGGCGTTCGTGGTGCAGCGCTACGGCGCGGAGGTGGCGGGGGGAGCCGAGGCGCTGTGCCGCGACACCGCCCGCGCACTGGTGCGTGCCGGCGAGCAGGTGACGGTGTTCACCACCACGGCGCGTGACTACCTGGGGTGGGACCCCTTCTACGCGCCCGGCACCACCGAGGACGACGGCGTGGTGGTGCGCCGCTTCCGCGTGGACCCGCCCGACCCCCGCCGCGCCGCTGACCTGGTGCGCGCCCTGGGCCTGGCGCCGGGCAACCCGGCGATGGAGGCCGAGTGGGCGATGACCCAGGGCCCGGTATCCCGTGACCTGTTGACCGCTCTGAGCGCAGAAGGTGTCAGGCACCAAGTATCCAGCGAGCGTGGAAAGTCGTACGACGTCGTTGCCTGCTGGACGTACCTCTACGCCACGTCGCAGCTGGCCATGCCGCTGGTGAGGGACCGGGCCGTGCTGGTGCCGCTGGCGCATGAGGAGCCCATGCTCCGGTTCACGCTCACGCGCGGGGTGATGCGGATGGCGAGGGCCCTGGCGTTCATGACGCCCGAGGAGCGGCGACTGGTGGTGGACACCGCCGACGTGGAGTCCACTCCCGGCGTGGTAGTGGGGGCGGGTCTCGATCCCTCGCCGGATGGCGATGCAGACCGGGCGCGCCGCCGCTGGCATCTGCCCCCGCGGTTCGCCCTGTACCTGGGCCGGGTGGACGCCGCCAAGGGGGTGGACGCGCTCATCCGCGCGCATCGTGCCTACCTGGAGCAGGGACCCGGCCTGGGCCTGGTGCTGGCCGGTCGCGAGGCCCCCGGCATGACCATCCCCGAGTGGGTGACCACCACGGGGTTCATCACCGAGCAGGAGCGCGCCGATCTCTTGGCGGCCGCCGAGGTGGTGGTGCTGCCATCGCCCTACGAGAGCCTGTCGCTGGTGGCGCTCGAGGCCTGGCGCGCGGGCAGGCCCACCCTGGGCTATGCCCGCGCCGACGTGGTGGCCGGCCAGACCGCCCGCTCCGGAGGCGGCCTTCTCTACACCGGTCCCCACACGTACGCACGCCAGTTGGCCCGCCTGGCCGCCAAGCCCACCGAGCGGCAGGCCATGGGCGAGAGCGGCCGGGCGTTCGCCGCCAGCTGGACCTGGGACGCCTGCGTGGACCGGTGGCGCGAGGTGCTGGACATGGCCGCCCGCCCCGCGCGCGCCGCCTAGCGCCCCCCGGCCTCCCGCAACATCTTCTCGTAGCCGCGCAGCACGTCGCGGTCGGCATCGCTCGTGATGGGCTCGCCCTTCAGCGCATCGCCGCACCGTGCGCGGATGACATCCACCAGCAGGCCCGTGGCCATCCACTCGAATCCGGGCAGGACGTCCGCCTGGATCCTCACCCACGACAGGCCGTCGCCCATGTCGTCGGTGCGGGTGACCAGCGGTGCCGATGCGAACCGCACGCCCCCGGGCCCCACCAGGTCTGCTGCGTCGGCCACCGCGCGGGCCACCGGCGCCACGTCGTCCACCAGCACGCCCACCTCCATCTGGCGTGGCGAATGCGGCATGCGCTGCACGCCCTTGGCCAGTGAGTTGGGGAGGAAGATGAGATCGCCATTCAGCGCGTGCAGCTCGGTCACGCGCAGGCTCACCTTGCGCACAACCCCGGCGGGGATGGTGGGCTCCATCATCACCAGGTCGCCCACGGCGAACTGGCCCTCGAACAGGATGAAGAACCCGGATACCACGTCGGCGAGAAGGCGCTGCACTGAGAAGCCCAGCACCAGGATGACGAAGGCGGAGCCCGATATGGCCGCCACGCTGCTGGCGCCGAACACCGCCGCCACCACCGCCACGAGGGCCGCCAGCACCACCAGGTAGATGATTCCCGTCGCCAGTGCCGCCACCGCGGTGGACCTCTGGCGGGCCGCCACGGTCTCGCCGCGTCGCAGGACGCGCGCCACCGAACGCCGCTCCACCGCGCGCACGATCCAGATGCAGATGAGCGTGACCAGCACGATGGCCCCCACCCAGATCAGGGTGTCGGCCCACTCGGGCAGCCACGACACGTCGGTGGGCACCGCGTCGTCCATCAGAGCACCGGCAGGTACCGCTCCATCTCGAACGGGGTCAGCTGCACGCGGTACTCCTCCCACTCCGCGCGCTTTATCTCCACGAACCGGTTGTGGGTGTGCTCGCCGAACGCCCGCAGCAAGAGCTCGCTGGCCGCGCCGATCTCGATGGCCTCGCCCAGGGTCTCGGGCAGGCTCTCGATTCCCTCGCGCGCCCGCTCCTCCGGACCGAACTCGTAGAGGTTGGTCTCCATGGGGGCCGGCAGCTCGTAGCCCTTCTCGATGCCGTCCAGCCCCGCGTGCAGCAGCGCGGCGAACGTGAGGTAGGGGTTGCAGGCCGGATCGGGGCTGCGAAGCTCGCAGCGCGTGGCCTTCTCCTTGCCCACGTGGTACATCGGCACGCGGATGAGCGCCGACCGGTTGCGCCGGCTCCACGCGATGTACACCGGGGCCTCGTACCCCGGCACCAGGCGCTTGTAGGAGTTGACCCACTGCGCGAACACGCACGACAGCTCGCGCGCGTGGCGCAGCTGCCCCGCGATGAACGCCTTGGCGTCAGCGGAGAGCAGGTACTCATCGGCGGGATCGAAGAATGCGTTGCTCTCGCCCCGGAACAGGCTCTGGTGGGTGTGCATCCCGGAGCCGTTCTCGTCGGCCAGCGGCTTGGGCATGAACGTGGCGTACACCCCGTGGCGGTGCGCCACCTCCTTCACCACCGTGCGGTAGGTCATGACGTTGTCGGCCATGCGCAGGGCGTCGTCGTAGCGCATGTCGATCTCGTGCTGGCTGGGCGCCACCTCGTGGTGGGAGTACTCCACGTGGATGCCCATGGCCTCCAGCGCCAGCACGGTGTCGCGGCGAAGGTCGCTGGCGGCATCGAGCGTGGTGAGGTCGAAGTAGCCGCCGCGGTCCAGTGGCTCGGTGCCCTCGCTGCTCTTGAAGTAGAAGAACTCCAGCTCGGGGCCGATGTAGAAGTGGTCGTACCCCATGACCCTGGCCCGCTCGATGGCGCGCCTGAGGATCTGCCGGGGGTCGCCCTCATACGGCTCGCCGGTGGGCAGCTGGATGTCGCAGAACACCCGGGCCACCCCCTGCTCGGTGGGCCGGTAGGGCAGCACGGTGAAGGTGTCGAGATCGGGCATGGCGATCATGTCCGACTCCTCGATGGCATTGAAGCCCGTGATGGACGAGCCGTCGAACCCCATGCCGTTCTCCATCGCGGTCGGCAGCTCCTCGCGGGTGACCGCGAAGCTCTTCAGCTGCCCCACCACGTCGGTGAACCAGAACCGGATGAACTTGATGTCGCGCTCCTCGCAGAGCGCCAGGATCTCGTCACGGGTCATCGCGCGAAGTTACCTCACTCCATTAGGGCACGGACGCCAGAGGGGGCCGGATCTTCGCGGTCGGACCTCTTCGAACGGTCCTCCCCACGAAATCCGGCCCCCTCTGGCTGCGCGCCCCGCCTCATACGGGGTTCGCGGGGGTCCCTGTCCGACCCCTACTTGACGAACAGCATCTCCTGGTACTTCGGCAGCGGCCACAGGTCGTCGGCCACGATGCCCTCCAGCTGGTCGGCCACCTCGCGCACGCCGTCCATGGCCGGCAGCACCTTGTCGCGCATGTACTCGGCGTGCTTGATGGCCGACCCCGAGTGCGGGTGGCTGGCGTTGGCCTTCTCCAGCAGCTTCAACTTGGCCAGGAAGTCCTCGGTGAGCTCACGCACCTCGGTGGTGAGCTCGTCGATGCCGGCGTCGTCGCACAGCTCGATCTGCCGCAGCGCCGCCGGGAGGATGAGCGTGCGCGCCATGTTGGCGGCCGTCTCGGCCTCGATGTTCACCTTGGTGATGTACTGCTCCACGTACACCTCGTAGCGGGCGGTGAGCTCCCGCTTGTCGAGGACCTTGTACTTGGTGAACACCTGCACGGTGGCAGGGGTGATGAACTGCGGCAGGGCGTCCGGGGTGGTGCGCAGGTTGAGCAGGCCGCGCTTATCGGCCTCCTTGTGCCACGCCTCCGAGTAGCCGTCGCCGTCGAACACCACGCGGCCGTGCTTCTTGTAGACGTCGGCCACCACCTCCACCACGGCCTTCTCCTCCGTGGTGCCGCGCTTGGCCAGCTTCTTCTTGAGCTCGCCGGCCATGTAGTCGATCGACTCGGCCACGATGGTGTTGAGCACCGTGTTGGGCAGGCCCAGCTCCTGGTTGGCACCGAGCGCCCGGAACTCGAACTTGTTGCCCGTGAAGGCGAAGGGGCTGGTGCGGTTGCGGTCACCCGCGTGCAGCGGCATGGGCGGCAGCACCGGGGTGCCCAGGCCCAGGAACGACCGCGGCGTGCTCTTGCGCGCCTTGCCCGCGGCGATGCCCTCCATCACGCGCTGGATCTCTGCGCCCAGGTAGATGGAGATGATGGCCGGCGGGGCCTCGTTGGCACCGAGGCGGTGGTCCTGGCCGGCGTTGGCCACGGTGGCGCGCAGCAGGCCCTGGTACTTGTCGACCGCGCGGATGACCGCCGCGGTGAAGAACAGGAACTGCAGGTTGTCGTGCGGGGTGTCGCCCGGCTCCAGCAGGTTCTGTCCGGAGCTGGTGCCCATGGACCAGTTGTTGTGCTTGCCCGATCCGTTCACCCCCGCGAAGGGCTTCTCGTGCAGCAGGGCCACCAGGCCGTAGTGCCGGGCGATCTTCTGCAGCATCTGCATGACCAGGTGCTGGTGGTCGGCGCCCACGCTGGACACCTCGAACACCGGCGCCACCTCGTACTGCGCCGGCGCCACCTCGTTGTGGCGGGTCTTGATGGGCACGCCCAGGCGTGCCAGCTCGCGCTCCACCTCCATCATGCAGGCCAGCACGCGGTCGGGGATGGAGCCGAAGTAGTGGTCGTCCAGCTCGTGGCCCTTGGGCGGCTTGGCGCCGTAGAGCGTGCGGCCCGTGTTGAGCAGGTCGGGGCGCTCGTAGTAGTACTGCTCGTCGATCAGGAAGTACTCCTGCTCGGCGCCCACGGTGGTGAACACCCGGTGGGCGTCGTGGTCGCCGAACAGGTCCAGCGCCTTCATCGCCGAGTTGCTGAGCGCCTCCATGGAGCGCAGCAGCGGCAGCTTGTTGTCGAGCGCCTCGCCGGTCCACGACATGAACGCCGTGGGGATGCACAGCGTGGCGCCGTTGGGGCTCTCCATGATGAAGGCCGGGCTGGTGGGGTCCCAGGCGGTGTAGCCGCGAGCCTCGAAGGTGGCGCGGATGCCGCCGGTGGGGAACGACGACGCGTCGGGCTCGGCCTGGATGAGCTCCTTGCCCGAGAACTCGGCGATGCTGGTGCCCTCGCCGGTGGGCTCGAAGAACGAGTCATGCTTCTCGGCCGTGCTGCCGGTGAGGGGCTGGAACCAGTGCGTGTAGTGGGTGGCGCCCTTGGCCAGCGCCCAGTCCTTCATGGCCGATGCCACGGCGTCCGCGATGGAGGGGTCGAGCTCCGCGCCGCGCTCGATGGTGGCCTGCAGCTTGCGGTACACCGACTTGGGCAGGCGCGCGCGCTGGGCGGCGGGACCGAAGACGTTCTCGCCGTAGACGTTGTTCTCGGGCAGGGTGAGGTCGACGGACTCGATGGCGGTCTCGTCGGCAAACCACTGCGCTGCGCCGAGGTTCTTGTGTCGCGTCGGCATGGGTGGGTACGTCCTCCTGGTTGGTCATGCGGCCGGAGGAGAATACGGCGGAGATGGGGTTCCCGTGGGTGTCGCGGGGGCCAATACCTGCCTGCCGAGGGTTGGCCACGCGTCCAAACGGGCGTTTCGTGCAGGTGCGAGCCCCCTTGCCCGGGCCCCTCCGGTCCATCATGCTTGGCCGGTGAGCACCCGTACAAAGGGCCGCGCCCGCGGCTCCTCGCGCGCGCCATCCCCCGCTTCCGGCGCCGCCGAGGGACGCCCGCTGGCCGAGCTGCTGGCGCTGCCCGCGCTGGAGGGGGCCACGGTGGTGCCGGAGGGTGCGGCCGATGGCGTGACGGTGCAGGCGGTGGTGCTGGACGACCCCGCGGCACCCGGGCAGGAGGACGCCCTGCTGGTGTCGCCGGGCGGGGTGCCCAAGCCCATCCCCGGCGGCGTGGTGGCGGTGGTCACGCGCGCCACGGTGTCGGGCAACCCCAAGGTGCCGGTGGTGGTCATTCCCGATGACCGGCCGTGGGGCGAGGTGATCGCCGCGGTGCACGCGCACGTCACCGGGCAGTCGCGCGAGATCGAGGCACGCGCGGCGCTTCGCCGTGTGCTCATCGCGGGGCTTGGCACGCCGGGCATCGCCGAGGCGGCCAACGAGGTGCTGGGGTCACCCGTGGCCATCCTCGACGAGTACCTCGACGTGCTGGGCACGGCCGGGCTCACCGACGCGCGGGAGGACTCCCTGCGCGACGCCATCGAGGAGGCCCGCACGCATGGGCCGGCGTCACTGGTGGGGCCGTTCACCCAGGCGGGGGTGAAGGGCGCGCACGTGGTGCGTCTTGTGAGCCCGGGGGTGGACGACCTGGCCGGCGTGCTGGTGGCATGGGGCGGCGAGCCCGCGGCGGGCGACCCCGCGCTGGGCGCGCTGGCCGACGCCCTGCTGGTGGAGCGCCGCCGCGAGGACACGCGAGTCGACACCGAGGCGCGGCTGCGGGGCGAGCTCATCGAGGAGCTGCTCGCCGGCGAGGTGGTGAGCCGCGAGTCGCTGGTGCGCCGTGCGCGGCACCTGGGAGCCGACCTCTCGGCCGGGGCCGTGGCGGTGGTGGGCAAGTTGCAGGACCCGCACGAGGCCGGACGGGTCATCACCGACCCGCGCCTCATCCGGCGGTTCATGCAGCAGACGCGCGGGGTGCTGGAGCTGCACTGGCCCAAGGCGCTGGTGGACTGGCACGAGGGGCTGCTGGTGATCCTGCTGCCGGTGCGCGGCGAGGGCGATGACGACGCCGAGGGGCCGGAGCAGCTGGCGCACACCCTGGCGCGCAGGCTGCTGGCGGCCACCGGGCCCACGGTGCCGGGGCTCACGCTCACGCTGGCGCTGTCGCGGCAGCAGGACGATCCCGAGCGGCTGGGGTCGGCCATCGACGAGGCCCAGCTGGCGCTGTCGATCGGCGAGAAGCTGGGGCGCGCGGGCGAGGTGGTCACCTTCGAGGAGACCGGCACCTACAAGCTGCTGTTCCAGGTGTTCGCCGACCGGCCCGAGGAGCTCGAGAGCTTCTACGAGCAGACCATGGCGCCACTGGTGCGCTACGACGAGCAGTACCAGACGGAGCTGGTGGGAACGGTGGCCACCTACCTGGACCTCGACTGCAACCTGGCCGCCACTGCGCAGACGCTCTACACCCACCGGCACACCATCCGGTACCGGCTGGACCGCATCGCCGAGCTCGCCGGACTGGACATCGGCAAGACCGACGACCGCGAGAAGCTGTCGCTGGGCCTCAAGGCCATGCGCCTGCTGGGCCGCCGGGTGGCCCCGCCCATGCGCGAGAAGCCCCAGCACGGCACCAAGGCCGCGAGGGGGAAGAAGGCCTAGGGCCGGTCGGACACCTTCGCGGGCACGGTGACGTAGCCGGCTTCGTGGCAGGGATCCGGGATCGGCAGGCCGTCCTCCGTCATCACCTCGATGTACGCGGCCACGGCCTCATGCATGCGCTCTTCCACTTCCTTGCGCGTGCGGCCGAGCGCGAATGCGCCTTCGAGGTCGGGGGAGTACGCACCCCAGGCCCCATCGTCCCCCTGCTCGTAGATAACGAGGTACTTGGTCATCGCAGTTCATCCATCCCCGTTTGGCGCCTGATGGCCGCGAGGGTCCTCGGATGGACCATATCGGAGTTGCGACCGGCAACCACGGTGCGCAGCGTTCCGTCCGGCGAGGCCCAGACCTCGTGCGAGCCGCGTTGACGGCGCTTGGTCCACCCGGCCCGCAGTAGCTCGGCGCGCACGGCCCTGTATGTCATCGGCATGGGTCCGACGGTACGTCGGCAAATCGCGCGGATGGCGCACGCTTCGTGCCAGCTTTGTCCCCTACCAGCCGCCTGCCTTTGCGAAGGCGCCTGCCAGGCGCTCGCTGATGGGGCCTGGGCGGCCGTCGCGCACCGGCACGCCGTCGATGGACAGCACCGGGGTGAGGCCGGTCAGGCCGTTGCTCAGGAACATCTCATTCGCGTTGCGCCACTCGGCCTCGGCGATGTGCCGGACGTCGATGGGGATGTGCTCGGCCTCCGCGGCCTCCAGCAGTACGTCGCGGGTCACGCCGCCGAGGATCCCCTCCACCGGCGGGGTGAGCAGCGTGCCGTTGGCCACGATGAACACGTTGGCGGCGTCGGACTCGCCCAGGTGCCCCACGTCATCCAGCAGCAGGGCGTGGTCGGCGCCAGCCGCCACGGCGCGCCGGTGGGCCAGGCGGTGCCCGGCGTAGGACAGCGTCTTGTGCTGGCGGATCTCATCGCCGGCCCACCAGGCGCCGATGAGCGACGCCACCGACACCCCCGGCCGCGGGTCGGGCTGGTGGGGCGTGGCCTCCACCAGCAGGGTGGGCCGCGTGGTGACGGTGATGCGCACCCGGTGGATGCCCTCGTCCAGCTGGCCCACCACCTGGTCCACCGCGGCGCGCACCTCATCCATCGCCGGCGCGCCGTCCATGCCCAGCGCCTGGAGTGACGCCTCCAGCCGCGCCAGGTGGCGATCCAGCAGGGGCACCCGCCCGTGCTCGGCGCGCATGGTCTCGAACAGGCCATCGCCCCACCGCACGCCGGGGTCGGTGATGGGCAGCGCCGCGTCCCCGGGCTGCACCAGCCCGCCGTCCAGCCACACCACGTGGCTCATGGCGCCGTGGCTCCCATGGCCACCAGGAACGGCGCCGCCTTGCGCCAGGCCTCCTCGCGCTCGGCCACCGGCTGGCTGTCCCACACGATCGCCCCGCCCGACCAGTACTGCGCCCGCGGCACGCCGCGCGGGATCCACGCGGTGCGGATGGTGACCGAGGCATCCAGCGACCCATCGGTGCCCACCGCCACCACGCTGCCGAAGGCCGGCCCGCGCCCCACCGGCTCGATCTCGCGGATCACCTCCAGCGCCCGCACCTTGGGCGCACCGGTCACCGACCCTGCCGGGAACACCGCGCGCAGCACGTCGGCCGGCCCCGTGCCCGGGCGAAGCCGCGCGCTCACCCGGCTCACCATGTGGTCGGCATATGCGGTGGCCAAGGGCTCCATGAGCCGCGGCACCGTCACGCCACCCGGCTGCGCGATGCGCCCCAGGTCGTTCCTCACCAGGTCCACGATCATCACGTGCTCGGCTCGGTCCTTCACGCTGGCGGCAAGCGCAGGGAAGTTTCCGGGCGCCGCCGTGCCCTTGATGGGCTCGCTCCACGTCACCTGGCCGTCGCTGGCCACCATGCGCTCGGGCGATGCCGACACCACCGTGCCATCGGGAAGGTCCAGGTAGGCCCGGTGCGCCGCCGGCCCCGCCGCTGCCCACAGCGCACGTGCCAGCGCGGGCGGCCCCGCCGTCCATTCGGCGTCCAGCCGCTGCACCAGGTTGACCTGGTAGATGTCGCCCGCCCGGATGAGGTCGCGCGCCCGCTCCACCGCTGCCTCGTACATGGCGCCGGGAAGCGACGAGCGCACGTCCGATCCGGGCGGCGGCACCCGGGGTAGGGCGCCGGTGCGCGCGTGCACGGCGTCCAGCAGGGCGTCGGCCTCGGGGCCGGGGCGCTCGGCCACCAGCGTCGCCCGCCCGTCGTCGTCCACCACCAGCACGGCGGGGTAGCGCGCGATCATTCCGGCCGGGGGTCCGGCCTCATCCGGCGGCGACCCCGGCAGCAGTTCCACGGTGCCCGCCAGGCGATCGGCCAGGAGGCCGATCCAGCCGCCGGCCATGGGATCCGCCGCCACCCGGCCGCGCCGCGCCGGAGGACGCCGGAGCGCGTCCCATACCGACGCCCCGGTGGCCACCTGGTCGGGGCACGCGGCCACGATGGTGCGGCCGAGGTGGCGCACCAGCACCGGGGCATCCAGGTGCAGCACGGCCGCCAGCAGGTGGTCGGCCGGTAACGCGTCACCCAGGGGCACCGCCACCGGCCCTGCGCTGCGTGAGAGAATGCGGCTTCCCGGCATCGCCCGCGACGCTACACAACGACGAGAGGGATTCCCGACGTGCGCCACACCATCGCCTTCCAGGCCACTGCCTTCCAGGCCGCACCGGTTGATGTGCAGATCGAGGTGCCCGAGGGCGAGCAGCCCCCCGAGCCCGACCAGGTGCCCTCGGCCATCATCGTGTTCCTGGGCGGGCCGTCGGTGCAGGTGAGCGCGTTCGTGAGCCGCGAGGACGCCGAGAACCTCATGGGTGCCTTCACCCAGGCCGAGCCCATGCGCGGCGACATGCCGCCCGAGGCCCAGGGCTGGGAGCCCGAGGAGACCGTGCTGCCGGCGGCCATGCTCTACGGCGTGAACATCGAGAGCCTGGTGGGCGCCTCGGTCACCCCGCCGCACACCAACGATGAGGTGGGCATCGTGCCCCACTGGACCGTGCAGCTGCAGGACGCCGACGGCTCCTCGGCCCAGCTGGCCGTGAGCGACGCCCTGTGCGTCACCATCATCCGCACGCTGTCCGACATCTCGGCCGGTCGCCTGGGCGAGGAGGATGACGACGCCAGCGCGCTGGACGGCCTGGTGGACCCCGACCAAGCCGAAGACGCCGAGGGCTGATCCACCGCCATGCAGTGGTATCGGGACTACATCGTGTACGAGGGCCGGGCCGGGGTCACGTGGATCCTCATCGCCTTCATCACCACGTTCCTGATCACGCGGGGCATCACGCGCAAGATCCGTCGCGAGCAGCGCGCCCGCGAGCTGGCCATCGCCGAGGGGCGCCTGTCACCGGATGACGCCGCGCCCGGCGGCGTGGTGAAGGACATCCACATCGGCGGCGTGCACATCCACCACCAGGTGTGGGGCCTCCTGCTCATGCTGTCGATGGGCATCATGGAGTACGCGTACGAGTTCACCTCGCCGTGGCTGGAGATCTTCGGCGCGCTGTTCGGCGTGGGGGCCGCACTGGTGCTGGA
>JADHKZ010000046.1 GCA_016780995.1 Thermoleophilia bacterium
GGCGCGGCTCCCCGCGCTCGCGGAAGGGGATCTCCACCTGATCGAAGTCCCGGGGCACGATGACCCCCGGGAACACCGCCTGGGCCTCGCGCCGCACGTCGCGGGGCGCCACACGGGTGGACACGTGCGTGAGTGCCAGCATCCGCACCCCGGCCCGGGCGGCGAGCGCGCCCGCCTCCCGCGCCGTGCTGTGCCGGGTCTCTACCGCCCGCGCGGCGTCGTCGTCCGTGAACGTGGCCTCGTGCACCAGCAGGTCCGCATCGCGGGCGGCATCCTCGGTACCGGCGCACGGGCGGGTGTCACCCGAGAACACCACCGTGCGCCCGTGGCGGGCCTCCCCCATCACCTGGTCCGGGCGCACCACGGCCCCCGAGGCGAGGGTCACCTCACCACCACGCTGCAGCACCCCGAAGCTGGGGCCATCCGGCACCCCCAGCGCACGCGCGGCGGCCACGTCGAACGCCCCGGGCCGGTTATCCTCCACCAGGGCGTAGCCCAGGGAGCGCACCCCGTGATCGGTGTGGAACGCCCGCACCACCACGTCGTCATCGCGCAGCACCTCCCCCGCGCCCGCCTCCTGCACCTCCAGGTGGAACGGCAGCCGGCCGATGAGCGGCTGCAGCGTGTGCATGAGGCCGTGCAGGCCGTCTGGCCCGATGAGCAGCAGCGGCTCCTTCCGACCTCGGAGCGCGAAGGTCTTGAACATGCCGGGCAGGCCGAGGAAGTGGTCGCCGTGCAGGTGGGTGAGCAGAACCATGTCCACGTCGGCCAGCCCCACGCCCGAGCGCAGCAACTGGCGCTGCGTGCCCTCCCCGCAGTCCACCAGCCACCGGCGCCCCCCACGGCTCACCAGGGTGGCCGAGGTGCCGCGCGCAGAGGTGGGCACCGACGCGGAGGTGCCGATGAATGTGACGACCAAGTCCACGCGGCGACTCTACGCGGCGCTTCGCACCAGTTCGGGGTCGAGATCGACTCCCCCGGAGTCGAGGTCGACGAATCGCACGGACAGGGCGCCCCGGGCGGGCGCGGTGAGCACGGCCATGGAGTGTCGCGGCTGCCTGCGGCGGTCGGTGGCGCTTCCGGGGTTGAGGATCATGAAGCCATCCCCCGCCCGTGCCAGCAGGGGAATGTGCGAGTGGCCGAACACCACCACGTGGCACCCCGGGAACCGCCTGCGCATGCGCTCCAGGCGGCCCGCCTGTGGCCCCCCGTTGTGCACCAGTGCCAGGCGACGCCCGCCCGGCAGCTCAACCTCGGCGGAGGCCGGCATCTCCCGACGCACCCGTGCGTCATCGACACTTCCGTGCACGGCCACCACGGGCGGGCCGATGGCGCGCACCGCCGCCAGCGCCGGCAGGTCCGCCAGGTCGCCCGTGTGGATTACGAGGTCGGCGGCCCGGCACTCCGCCACGCACGGTGCGGGCAGTTCCGATCCCCGCCGGGGGAAGTGGGTGTCGCCCAGGATCGCGATGCGCATGGCGTGTCTACACTAGGCCCGCGAGCGCGCGTAGCTCAGTGGATAGAGCACTGGCCTCCGGAGCCAGGGGTCGCAGGTTCGAATCCTGCCGCGCGTGCTGTGTGCAGCCCTACCCCGTCACCGGAGTGGTGACCGGGGGAAACGGGCTCGTGGCGGCGGGGCCGATGTTGATGGTGCCCATCATCTTCGGGGGCTTCAGCACCGTGACGATGGTGATCACCTGGCCATACGGCGTCGATGCATAGTGCTGCATGCCCCTGGGCTCCAGCAGGCCATGCCCCTGGTCGATCACCGCTCGCGTGCCGGCGCGGATCGCCACCCGCCGCGGTGGCTTTCCGGGCCGTGGGATGGTCTCGTACGCCGTGCCCTTCACCACCGAGTAGAGCAGGCGGCCGCGCATGATCCACGCCACCTGGGTGCCCGGGTGGTAGTGCCAGTCGAGCGTGGTGCCCTTGGGGATGGTGACCTTGTACATGGCAAGGCCCTGCCCGCCCGCGCCAGCGGCGATGCCGCCCGAAACGTCCAGGCGCTGCGCGCCCTCCGTCGGGATGGCCGCTGCCACGCCGCCCCCGGCAAGGGCGATGGCGGCGGCGAGCACGGGGGCGGCGGCGCGGAGGCGGATCACGCGGCCAGCCTACCCCGCCACCGCCACCGGTACCATCACCGCATGAGCGATCCCGTATGGAGCGTGGCCCTGCCCGAGGGCGCCGAGCCACCGTTCCAGGTGTGGGTGAACGGCGAGCCCCGCGAGGAGGGCGTGCACTACGCCGTGGAAGGGCGCTGGCTACGCTTTCGCACGCCGCTGGTGCCCAAGCCCCGCGAGAAGAAGGGCTTCGGGCGCAGGATGGCGCTGCTGGCCGGCGTGGGCGTGTACGGCGACCAGGCGGCCGACGTGGTCGACCTGCGCTACCACAGCGGAGGCACCATCCAGCACGCCACGGGCCTGCCGGTCATCCCGCCCCAGGACGCCTGACGCCGCCCGGCTGATCCGTCAGGCGGTGTGCAGCGGGCCGGGGCGCCCGAACAGGTAGCCCTGGGCCAGGCGCACCCCCTGGTCCTGCACCACCTGCGCCTGCGCCTCCTCCTCCACTCCCTCGGCGAGGACCTCCAGGCCCAGGTGGCCGGCCAGCTCCACCAGCGTCCGCACCACCACACGCGCCCGCTCGGCGTCGGGGCCGGCGAGGTCGGCGATCAGCGACCGGTCCAGCTTGACCCGTGACACCGGCAGCGCGCGCAGGTGCGCGAGCGACGTGGTGCCGGCGCCGAAGTCGTCGATGGCCACGCGCGCGCCCGTGGCGCCGATGGCCCGGAGGATCTCGATGACGTCCGGGTCGCGATCGAACCGCACGCCCTCGGTGAGCTCGAGCACGAGCGAGGCGGGAGTGACCCGGGCCTCGCGGATGTCTGAAGCCACCACATCAGGCAGCGACGCGCGCACGCTGGCGGGCGACAGGTTCACGCTCACCTCGCGGCCGGCGATGCGCCCGGTGGCCAGGTCGTCCAGCGCACGGCGCATGACGTAGCGGTCGATCTCCTGGATGATCCCCATGTCCTCGGCGAACGGGATGAACTCATCCGGGGTGAGCAGGCCCAGGTCGGGGTGGCGCCACCGCGCCAGGGCCTCGGCGCCCACCACGGCGCGGGACGGCAGCTCGACGATGGGCTGGTAATGCACCACCAGTTGGCCCGCGGTCACGGCCGTGCCGAGGGCGGACCGGATGGCCGCCGTGCGCGCGCGCGTGGCCCGGGAGTCACCGTCGATCACGAAGCACGTGATGCCGAAGGTCTCGGCGTCCTGAAGGGCATCCTCGGCGGCCTCCACCAGGTCGCCCGCCGTCGCGGCCACGCCGTGCCCGGCGGTGGACACTCCGGCCGTAAGCGCCACGTGCAGGGACACCCGGTCACCGGTGAGTATCGCTCCGCGCAGGCGATTGCGGATGGTGGCCACCGCGCCGCGGGCCGCCGCCCCATCCGCGCCCGGGAGCACGGCCACGAACGTGCCGAACGACCGGCCCAGCCGCGCGGCATCGGGCAGGCAGGCGCAGATGGCCCGGGCGACGGCCTGCAGGGCGCCGTCGGACATCAGCCCGGCGCGGCCCGCATTGGCATCGATCTCGTCCACGCGCAGCGCCACGGCCGACGACAGGCCTGGCATCGGGGTATCGGCCAACGATGCCACCAGGGCATCGCGCATGGGCAGGCCGGTCTGGCTGTCGATGTCCCCGGACGCACCGCCCGCCTGGCGCCGGGCCGCATCATCGCGTGCCCGGCTCTCCAGGATTCCCGCCGCCTGCGCGGCCAGGCGGCTGAGCGCTGCCATCTGCCTGTCGTTCAAGTCCCGCGGGGCGTCATCCACCACGCACAGCGTGCCGATCGCATGCCCCTGCGAGGTGAGGATGGGCACCCCGGCGTAGAAGCCCACCGGGCCGTCGGTGACCAGCGGATTGTCGGCGAACCTCGGATCCTGCGTGGGGTCCTCGATGACCATTGGCGTCGAGGGGTCGAGGATCGCGTGGCCGCAGAAGGAGGTCTCGCGCGGGAGGCGGTCGACATCGAGGCCGACGGCCGCCTTGAACACCTGCTCCTCGGCATCCACCAGGCTGAGCAGCGCGATGGGCGTGTCCGCGATGAGCGAAGCCAGGTCGACCAGGGAGTCGAGGTCGGGGTCGGAACCCGAGTCCAGCGCGCCCATCTCGCGCAAGTCGGCGAGGCGCTCCACCTCGTCCGCGGGGAGCGCGGGGGCCTGCCCGCCGGGAACGAGGTCCATGGGAGGCGGGGGTACCGGCTCCGGCTGATGTGGCGATGGTTCGGTCACAGGGAATTCAGGGGTACGCGTTCGAAAGGGTACACCCGCCCCACCGGTGCCGGAACGCCCTAGCGCCCCCCCAGGGCATTCATCATGTCCCTGTCCCAGCGATCCGCGCACGTGAATCCGGGGGGCGGCGCTGCGTCCACCTGCTGGTGGGCCGTGATGGCCTGCACCACCACCGAACCCATGCTCATGCGCGCCATGAGCGGGGGAAGGTGATCGGGCCGGGTGGCTCCACGGTGGCGGCACATCAGTGCCACCAGGTCCTCCTGGGTCGGGGCGGTGGGCTCCTCCACGGCATATGTGCCAGCGGGGGCGCCCGCGGCGGCACGCAGGGCAGCCGCGGCATCCCGCGCGCTCACCACCGCGATGCGGTTGTCCGCCGGGCCGACCATCCGGAATCGCCGCATCTGCAACCCGCGCGAGATATCGCACAGGAACCCCGACGGGCCGTAGGCCCAGGGCAGCCGCACGATGCGCGCATCCGACCCGGCCAGCACCTGCTCGGCGGCGCGCGCCGGGCGGGCAATGTCCAACGGGCCGGCGGTGCCCTCCAGGGCGCACGAGGCCATGACGAGGGGTCGGCCCGCGGCCACGTCCAGCATCACCTCGGCGCCCGCGCGCGCCTCGCGTTCGGCACGACCCAGGTGTCGGCGCCGAATCGGCGGCACCATCCTCGGCAGGCCGACGTGGAACACCACCTCGGCATCCGCGGCTCGCGCCGCCCACCGCCCGGATTCGCCGATGTCACCGCGCACCACGCGGGCACCGTCATCGGCCAGGCGTCCGGCGCCCGCAGACCCGCGGGCAAGCACGGTCACCTCCACCCCGTCCTCCAAGAGGGCGCGCACGAGGGCACCGCCCACCAGGCCGGTGCCCCCCGTGACGAACGCGCTGCGCGAGGCGGTCAGCCCCCGGCCACGGCCGGGAGGATGGTGACCTCCTGGCCGTCGGCCACGTCGGTATCGATGCCCTGCTCGAACCGCACGTCCTGGCCCGCCACGAACACGTTCACGAACCGCCGCAACTGCCCGTCCTGCGTGACGCGGTCGCGGAAGCCGGGGTGGCCTGCCTCCAGTTCGTCGATGATCGCCCCCACGGTTCCGGGCTGGCACTCCACGGTGCCGGCGCCGCCGGTGAGCGGCCGCAGCGGGGACGGGATTCGCACGGTCACGCTCATCGCGATGCCTCCAGGGTCGTGATGGAACCAACCGCCGACTCGAACGCGTCGACGGTGGGGGCGATGGTGACGGGTTCCACCCGCTCGGCCACCGCGTCCAGGGTCTTCAGGCCGTCGCCGGTGATGTACAGCACCACGCGCTCGTCGGGGCCGATCTCCCCCCTGTCGGCAAGCCGCTTGAGCACCGCGGTGGTCACGCCCCCGGCGGTCTCGGTGAAGATGCCCGTGGTCTCGGCCAGCAACTGGATGCCCTCGGTGATCTCCTGCTCGGACACCGCATCGATGCCGCCACCCGTCCCGCGCGCCACGTCCAGCGCGAACAGCCCGTCGGCGGGGTTGCCGATGGCGAGGCTCTTGGCGATTGTGTCCGGCCGTACCGGCGCCACGAAGTCAAGGCCGGCCTCGTAGGCCGCGGCCACCGGTCCGCACCCGCGGGCCTGCGCGCCGTTCATGGCGGGGATGCCGCCCTGCACCAGGCCCAGGTCGGTCAGCTCGGTGAAGCCGCGGTGGATCTTGGTGTACAGCGATCCCGACGCCACGGGGACCACGCAGCGGTCCGGCAGGGTCCACCCCAGCTGCTCCGCGGTCTCGTAGGCCAGGGTCTTGGAGCCCTCGCTGTAGTACGGACGCACGTTCACGTTGACGAAAGCCCACGGGCGATCGGCTGCCAGCTCCATGCACAGCCGGTTGACGTCGTCGTAGGTGCCGTCCACGGCCACCAGCGTGCATCCGTAGATGCCCGTGGCCACGATCTTCTGGTGCTCCAGGTCGGCGGGCACGAACACATAGCTGGTCATGCCGGCAGCCGCCGCGTGGGCCGCCACCGACTGCGCCAGGTTGCCCGTGGACGCGCACGCGGCCACCTCGTAGCCCAGCTCGCGGGCCTTCTGCAGCGCCACGCTCACCACGCGGTCCTTGAAGGAATGCGTGGGGTTGGCGGTCTCGTTCTTCACCCACACCTCGCCCAGGCCCAGGCGCTCGGCCAGGCGCGGTGCCCGCACCAGCGGGCTCAGGCCCACGGGCAGCCCCGCAGTGGGGTCCTCAGGCGCACACGGCAGCAGCTCCGCGTAGCGCCAGATCGATGGAGGTCCTGCCTCGATCGACTCGCGCGTCACGGTGGCGCGCAGGTGATCGCGGTCGTACACCACCTCGAGCGGTCCAAAGCAGAACTCGCAGGCGTACGACGCCCCGAGCGGCAGTTCCTCGCCGCATTCCTTGCATCGCAGGCCACGCGCACCGGTGGCCCGTCCCTCGTAATTCCCCATCCTCGTCCTCCTCTCGTCGCCGGGAGTCCGAGGGCGCCTCCGGATATGGGAAGCGTATGCCCCGTGCATCTCCCAGGCACGAATGCCTGCAGGAATTGGCACCTGGCGCTATCGCGCTGGTTGCCGCGGTTTCAAAGGGCCATGTCCCTCCACCGCTCTTGATGCGTCAAGCGAAAAGGACGCTACACCACCGCCCGGCGCCGCGTCAATCGGGCCGATCCCGCGGCGCGCGACGGGGCTGTAACCAACGCGGCCCGACGTCCGGACCCCGCGATTACGATGGGTCCCACGCGATGACCGATCCCGCTCCCGAAACGGGCCCCTCCGAGGAGGCCCAGCCCGCGCCGCCGAAGCGCTTCCTCTTCCTGCGGCGAAGGACGCCGGATGACCCCGCCGCCGCCCCGGCGACCGACGACCCGGGAGCACCGGAAGATGCCTCGGCTACGGCACCGGCCGAGGTCGAGGAGCGCGTGCGCCCGGGCGTGCTCCGGCGGCGGCGTCGTCAGCTGGAGGGCCAGTACCAGCAGGCCATCTTCGACCTCGGTGGACTGGCCATGGAGCTGCACGCCCGTGGCTTGCTGGCCGAGGACGTGATGCGCCGCAAGGCGGCCGAGGTGGCGGACGTGCGTGCCCAACTCGACGACCTGGGCGCCCGGCTGGACGAGATCCGGCAGGAGCGCAAGGAGCGCCGCGAGGCCGGCCGCAGGCCGGGCGTCACCTGCACGGCCTGCGGCGCGCGCGGGGCGGCGGGCGCCAACTTCTGCGCGGCGTGCGGCGCGCCCATCCTGGTGGCCGAGGCCGTCGTGGTCGAGGGGGATCAGGTGACCACCGTCATCGACGTGCAGGACACCGTCGTGGTGGAGGCCGATCCACAGCCCACGGAAGCCATTCCCCCCACGGCGCGGGACGACGCCTGATGCCCGAGAGCCCCTACCCCGGGCCGCCGCCCGCGCAGCCCGATCCGGACGATGGCCCCCCGGAGGCCGCCCCGACGGCGGAGCCCTCGGAGGGGGCCGCTGATCCGGCACCCGAGCCCCAGGCCCCGGCGTCGTGCAAGGTGTGCGGAGCCGAACTCGACCCGGGCCAGACCTACTGCCTCGAGTGCGGCTCGCCCACGCCCGCCGCGCCGAAACTGCGAACCGGCGTGGGAGGCCTGGCCGCGGTCGCCGCAGGCCTCGCCGTGCTGGGCCTGGGAGCGGGGGCGCTGGCCTTCGTGGCGTCCGATGACGGGTCCGGCAGCACAGGGGCCAGCGTGTCGCAGCCCGCGACGTCGCCCCTCATCACCGTGCCCACGGCCAGCACGCCCACCACGCTCACCGACTCCAGCCTGCCGGGCGACACCGTGATGACCACGCCCACGGTGCCCATGGACACCACGTTCACCACCCCCGACGTGGACACCACCGGGGCCCTGCCGGTGGACCCCACGGCCACGGTGCCCGACTCGGGGCTGGTCACGGAGACCACGCCTCCCGATAGCGGGCAGACCACCAGCGAGTTCCCATCCGATGGCGGCACGTCCGGTGGCACGGGCACGGGCGACTGGCCCGCCGGCACCTCGGGTTGGACCGCGATCGTGGCCAGTGACACCACGGAGGCCGGTGCCCGCGCGGCGGCAAATCGCCTGGAGGCCCAGGGGCAGCCCGGGGGCGTGCTCTTCAGCAGCGACCATCCCCCGCTTCGCCCCGGCTACTGGGTGGCCTTCTCGGGCACCTACACCACCCGCGACGAGGCCCTCTCGCAGGCACGGTCGCTGGTGGCGTCATTCCCCGGCGCCTATCCGCGCCGGGTGGACTCCTAGCCCGGCGCTAACCCCGCAGCACCACGCGGGCGCTGGTGCCGATCACCGCCGCGTCATCAAGGACCACCAGGCGGGCGAGCCCCGATCCGGCCGCGCGCACCACCACCGAGCCGCCCCGGCGCACCACTCCGCGGCCCACCACCCGCGTGCCCAGGCGCACCTCCACGCGCGCGCCTGCCGCGAAGGCGCCAGTGCGGGCCCGCACCACCCCCGATCCGCTGGCAGACACCCTGCTGAGGCGCGCCACGCGCACCGGCGTGCCCACGCCCGATAGCGCGAGGCGCTGGCCCGCAGCAGGGATGGCGGTCACCGACATACGGCCAGCCGACCCGGCCGGCACCGGCACGCGAATCGCCGTCCAGCGGCCGGCGGTGGCCACCGCGCGCCCCCCGCGGCGCCCCGCCGTGGCCCGCACCGTTCCCGCGCCGCGCACGGCGAGCCCCAGGAAGCGCGCGCCGGGCGGCAGGGCCACCATGGGCGTGCGCAGCACCAGGGCTCCGTCCCGCGCAACCACCGCGCGACGTCCCCAGGCCCGCTGCACTCCGGGCGCGCCCGCGGATACCTCCCACCCGGGCAGCACCTCGCGCACGGGGCCCACCGACCGCACGTACATGCGACGCCCCAGTGACGTGACGGGATCGATGACGATGCGCACGGTGCGACCGCGCACCGCCCCCACCCCGATGCTCCACGCACGCACCGCACGGTCCGGCACGATCGTGGCCAGGCGGACGTCAGCGCCCCCCTCCACCGGCCGCGCGCGGATGTCCACCACGGCATTTGCGCCGGGCACCCCCAGCACGATCGGGAGCACCTGGGCGGTGGGAGCGAGCGCCACCGGCGGGGTGAGCACGGTGGTGTTGTCCGATGCCTGCACCAGCGGTCCGCCCACGAGCGACAGCCCGGGGCCCCATGCGCCCCACCCCTCGAGCCCGGCGGACAGATCGCCGTTGGGCACGGCGCCCACGTCCACCGGAGGGCCCACCGAGGGAGCCCCGGGCTGGGCCCCCGCCAGGGCGGGAAGCGCCAGGACGGCGATGATTAATGGCATGGCGCGCAGGACGGGCCCTCCCGGGCGGGTCTAGATTCCATGACCATGGTAGATCCCACCCGGGGCGAAACCCCCCTGGCCCTGGTCGGCGTCGACGTCGGGGGGACCTTCACGGATGCGGTCGTGGTGCATGCGGGCACCCTGCACTCGGCCAAGGTGCCCACCACGCCGCACGACCAGGGCGAGGCCGTGGTGCAGGCGGTGCTGGCCGCACTCGGCGCGGCAGGGCTCGACCCCGGTGCCGTGGGGCGCATCGCGCACGGGATGACCGTGGGGACCAACGCCATGCTCGAGGGAACGGGCGCGCGCACCTGCCTGGTGGCCACCGAGGGCCTCGAGGACGTGCTGGAACTCCGCCGTCAGGACCGCGCATCGCTGTACCGGCTGGACGTGGCCCACCCAGCCCCGCTGGTGCCGCGGGAACGGGTGGTACCGGCCCGGGAGCGCACGGGCCCGGACGGCCCCCTCGCGCCGCTCACCGATGACGCCCTCGATGCGGTGCTGGCGGAACTGCGCGAGGTAGCCCCCCAGTCGGTGGCCGTTGGCCTGCTCTTCTCATTCGCCCACCCCGACCACGAGCGCGCCATCGCGGCGCGCATCCGGCGCGATCTTCCCGGGGTGCACGTGTCGGCGTCCAGCGACGTGCTTCCCGAGGTGCGCGAGTACGAGCGCATCGCCACCACTGCCCTCGACGCATACCTCACCCCGGTGCTCGCCGACTACCTGGGCGCCCTCGGCAGCCGCGCCGCCTCCGTGGGCCTGCCCGAGCCGCAGATCATGCAGTCCAGCGGCGGGCTGCTGCCGCTGCGTGACGCCGCGGCCCACGGCGCGCGCACGGTGTTGTCGGGGCCGGCGGGCGCGGTGGTGGGTGCCGCCCATGTGGCCGCGGCCGAGGAAGCACACGTGGCGCTGGCGTTCGACATGGGCGGCACCTCCTGTGATGTCGCGCTGATAACCGACGGGAGGCCCGGCCGCGCGCACGGGAGCGTGGTGGCAGGCCATCCCGTGCACCTGCCGATGCTGGACGTGCAGACCGTGTCGGCGGGCGGGGGAAGCATCGCGTGGGCCGACGAGGGCGGTGCGCTGCGCGTGGGGCCCCGCTCGGCGGGAGCGCTACCGGGCCCCGCTGCCTATGGTCGCGGGGGCGATGCGCCCACCGTGACCGACGCCAACGTGGTGCTGGGGCGCGTATCCGGCGCACTCGGCGTGGGCGCGGCACTGGAGGTGCTGCCCGAGCCGGCGCACGCCGTGGTGGGAGAACTCGCCGGCTGCCTTGGAATGGAGCCCGTGCAGTGCGCGGAGGGCATCGTGGCGGTGGCCGTCCAGCAGATGGTGTCGGCCCTGCACGTGGTGAGCGTGGAGCGGGGCGTGGATCCCCGCGATGGGGTGCTGATCGCCCTGGGGGGTGCCGGCCCGCTGCATGCGTGCGCGGTGGCCGATGGCCTCGGGATGCGGCGCATCACCTGCCCGGCCACGGCCGGCGTGCTCGCGGCCCTGGGGATGGTGGTGGCCGGCGAGCGCCGTGACCATGTGCAGAGCGTGCTGCTGCCCGTGGAGGAGGGCGCGGGCCTCGGATCGGCCATCGCCCCCCTCGTGGCGCGGGTGGGGGACGAGCTGCCGGGGGCCCGGGTGGAGGCGTCGGCCGACTGCCGATACGTGGGACAGAGCCACTCGCTCACGGTCCCATGGGACCCTGCCGCCCCGGCATCGGAGCTTGCCGATGCCTTCCATGCGGCACACGAGCAGGCGGCGGGCCGCGCCATGCGCGACCGGCCCGTGGAGGCGGTGTCGCTGCGCGTGGCAGGGGTGGTGGACGGGCCCCCCATGTACATGCACGCGCCCGACCCCATCGGCCATCACGACGGCCCGTGCGCCCTGGCGATGTCCGGCAGCACGTGCTGGGTGGCCGAGGGCTGGCGCGCCCACGTGCATCGCGACGGCACGATCCGGATGGAGCGCGCATGAGCGGCCTCGACCCCGTGGGACTGCAGGTATGGGGCGCCGCGCTGCGCTCGGTGGCCGATGAGATGCAGGCGGCGCTGGTGCGATCTGCCTTCAGCGTGACCATCAAGGAGCGACGGGACTGCAGCACCGCGCTGTTCGACGCGGACGGGCGCATGGTGGCCCAGGCGCATTCCATCCCCGTCCACCTGGGGGCCATGCCCGAGGCGGTCCGCGCCGTGATGGACGCCGGGGCGGCGCCGGGAGAGATGTGGATCGTGAACGACCCCTTCACCGGTGGCACGCACCTGCCCGACCTCACGGTTGTGTCACCCATCGCCGTGGACGGAATCGTGGTGGCCCACGCGGTGTCGCGCGCGCACCATGCCGACGTGGGCGGGATGACCGCCGGCTCCATGCCGGCCGGCGCCCGCGAACTGCTGCAGGAGGGGCTTGTGATCCCGCCGGTGCGGCTGGCCGGCCCGGATGGCCTGGACCGGTCGGTCATGGCCATCATCACGTCCAACTCCCGCACGCCCGACGAACGGCGGGGTGACATCGGCGCGCAGGTGGCCGCCCACCGCCTGGCGCAGGCGCGCGTGGAGCACCTCGCGGCCACGCGGGGCGGCCCGGGCACGCTGCGCGCGGCCATGGATGACCTGCTGGCCTATGCCGAGCGCCGCACGCGCGCGGCCATCCTGTCCATGCCCGACGGGGAGTGGCACCATCAGGAGGCCCTCGAGGGCGATGGGGTCACCGATGACGACCTTGTCATCCGCGTGACGCTGCGCGTGCGGGGCGACCGCATGGAGGTTGACTTCACGGGCACCGACCCAGCCGGGCCCGGCAACCTCAACTGCCCCATCGCCGTCACGCGCTCATGCGTGTTCTTCGCCGTGCGGGTGGCCACGGATCCCGACATCCCCGCGTCGGCCGGCGCCTACGCCCCCGTGTCGATCGTCGCCCCGCCCGGCACCCTGGTCAACGCACCGCCGGGCAGTGCCGTGGCGGCCGGCAACGTGGAGGCCTCCAGCCGCATCGCCGACGCGGTCATGGCCGCCCTGAGCGGCCCCGTGCAGATGCCCGCCCAGGGCCAGGGCACCATGAACAACCTCACCCTCGGCTTCGGCGGCCGGGTGTACTTCGAGACCCTCGCCGGGGGGCAGGGCGCATCGGCGCACGGTGACGGCCCCTCGGCTGTGCACGTGGCCATGAGCAACACCCTCAACACCCCCGTGGAGGCCCTGGAGCTGGCCATGCCCGTGCGCGTGGAGCGCTACGCGGTGCGCCGCGAGTCGGGCGGAGCCGGGGCGCGGCGCGGCGGCGACGGCGTGGTGCGGCGCATCCGCCTGCTCGCCGACGCCGATGTATCGCTCATCGCCGAGCGACGCCGCAGCGCGCCGGCGGGAGCGCAGGGCGGCCACCCCGGTGCCGCGGGCGAGACCCTCGTGGACGACCTCGTGGTGCCGGGGAAGTGGCGCGGACGGCTGCCGGCCGGGTCGGTGATCGAGCAACGCACCCCCGGCGGCGGGGGGCACGGGGCGCCTAGCGGGCCAGGTCCTTCCCCACGATGACCACCGCATCGGCCGTGCCGATGCGCCCCTTGGCGAGCTCGTTCACCTGGATGGCCTTCGTGATTCCCAGGTCCTTGGCCAGGTTCCAGCCCACCTCCTGGCGCCCCTTCACGTACTGCACCTCTGACGCCGTGACGTCCTGCGAGGTGGCGTTGTCCACCACGCCCAGCGTGTAGCCGTCGGCCTGCACCTGCGGCGCAACCTTGTTGGCGGCGGCGCCGGTGACGTTGCTGGCGTTGAGCACCGCCACGGTGTACGCGGCCTTGTTGGCCAGCGGCGGGACGTCGTCGGGGATCTCGCCCGAGTCGGTGGTGGTGGTCGAGGTGGGGGTGGTGGACGACTGCGCCGCGGGAGTGGGCGTGCCCGCGCCGTCGTCGCGGATGAACAGGTACCACCCGCCGGCGGCGAGCAGGCCGACGACCACGATGATGACGGCACCGGTCACGAGCCCGCGCCCGGACGAGACCGACGCGCCGTCCTCGTCCGCCGCCGACGCAGTGCCGGCAGCAGCAGTGGCGTGGGCCGCCTTCTCGCGCTCCTTGCGCTGCCGCTCCTCATGCTTGGCCTGCTCGCGGGCCTGGGCCGCCTGTCGGGCCGTCTGTCGGGGGGCATCCGGCTGGTCGGCGGGCGCCGGGGTGGTGGGCGCGGCTGCCTGGGGCTGCTCAGGGGGCGCGGAACCCGTGGGCTCCGGGGTGGCGGCCACCACTGCAGGGGCGGATGCCGCGGACACCGCGCGCACGCGCTCCAGCGAGGGTGCCGCGGCAGGCGGGACGGG
>JADHKZ010000047.1 GCA_016780995.1 Thermoleophilia bacterium
GCGGACACCGCGCGCACGCGCTCCAGCGAGGGTGCCGCGGCAGGCGGGACGGGCGGGCCCACGCGCTCCTCGAGGTCCTTCAGCACGCGCCCTTGCCGGATGATGAGGACGGCCAGCGCAACGAAGGCCACCAACCCCACCGCGGCGGCCGCCAGGATGATGATTTCCACCGCGTCCACTGCGGAGGGACGCTACCAGCAGCCCGGGACGGTCAGGTGCCCGGGGTCACCCGGTAGGCGTCGAACACCGACTCGACGTTGCGCAACTGGTTGGTGAGGTGCCGCAGGGTCTCGGTGTCGGCCATCTCCAGCGTGAACCGGTGGCGCGCCATCTGGTCGTCCACCTGGCAGTTGGCCCCCAGGATGTTCACGCCGTTCTCGGCGATGGTGCGGGAGATGTCCTCCAGCAGGCGGTGGCGGTCCCACGCCTCCACGGCCAGCTCGACGCGGAACGACTGGCGCGCCTCGCCGCCCCATGCCACCGGGGTGAAGCGCTCAGGGCTGCGCATGAGGGCACGGGCATTGGGGCAGTCCTCGCGGTGGATCGTGATGCCCCGGCCCAGCGAGATGTACCCCACGATGTCGTCTCCGGGCACGGGCTTGCAGCACTTGGCCAGGCGCACCATCACGTCGGCCACGCCCTCGATCTCGATGCCCATGTCGCTGGACGGCGCGGCCTGCCGGGCGCGACCCTCCCGGGCGTCCGGCACCGTGCGGGCGGGCTCCACGTGGCCCTCGTCGGTCTTGAGGCGCGCGATGATCTTGTTGACCACCACCTGAACCGACGTCTTGCCCGACCCCAGCGAGATGTAGAAGTCCTCGGCCCGCTTGAAGCCCATGTCCTGGATGACCTGGGCGAAGAGCGGCGATCCCACGATGCGCTGGCTGGGCAGCCCGGCCTTGCGGAGGGCCTCCTGCAGGGTGTCGCGGCCCTGGTGCTCGGCGTCTTCGCGCCGTTCGCGACTGAAGAAGGACCGGATCTTGGACCGCGCCTTGGACGTCTGCACCACGCCCAGCCAGTCGCGTGACGGGCCACGGGGCGACTTGGACGTGAGGATCTCCACGAAGTCGCCCGACTCGAGTTGATGGGTGAGCGGCACGATGCGGCCGTTGACCTTGGCGCCCACGCAGCGGTGGCCCACGTCGGTGTGCACGTCGTAGGCGAAGTCCAGGGGCGTGGAGCCGGCCTGCAGCGCTCGCACCTCGCCCTTGGGCGTGAACACGTAGACCTCCTGCGAGTACAGGTCGCTGCGCAGGCTCTCCATGAACTCACCGGGGTCGGTGGTGTCCTGCTGCCAGTCCATCATCTGCGACAGCCACCCCAGGCGGTCGCCCGCCCCGCCGCCACCGGCCACGGCACCCGGGGCGCGGGCGTCCTCCTTGTAGAGCCAGTGCGCGGCCACGCCGTACTCGGCCGTGTGGTGCATCTCGGGAGTGCGGATCTGGATCTCCAGGGGCGTGCCCTGCGGACCAATGACCGTGGTGTGCAGCGACTGGTACATGTTGAGCCGCGGCATGGCGATGTAGTCCTTGAACCTGCCGGGCATGGGCTTCCACAGCGAGTGGATGATCCCCACGGCCCCGTAGCAGTCCTTCACCGACTCCACGATCACCCGCATGGCGGTGAGGTCGTAGATCTCGTTGAACTCCTTGCCCTTGCGGGTCATCTTCTCGTAGATCGAGTAGAAGTGCTTGGCACGCCCGGTGATCTCCACCGGCTCGATGCCCACCGCCACCAGCTCGCCGCGCAGGATCTCGCCGGCGTCGTGCACGTAGGCCTCGCGATCGCCACGGCGCTGGTTGACCATCTGCTGGATCTCGGCGTACCGCTTGGGGTGGAGCGCGGCGAACGACAGGTCTTCCAGCTCCCACTTGAGCGAGTGGATTCCCAGGCGGTGCGCCAGCGGGGCATATACCTCGAGGGTCTCGCGCGCCTTCTGCATCTGCTTCGACTTGCTCATGTACGAGAGCGTGCGCATGTTGTGCAGGCGGTCCGACAGCTTCACCAGCAGCACCCGGATGTCGGACGACATGGAGATGATGAGCTTGCGGTAGTTCTCGGCCTGCCGCTCCTCCTGGCTCTCGAAGTGGATGCGCGTGAGCTTGGTGACGCCGTCCACCATCACCGCCACCTGCGGCCCGAACGCCTCCTCCACGTCCTGCAGCGTGGTCCCGGTGTCCTCCACCACGTCGTGCAGCAGCGCGGCCTGGATGGTGTCCACGTCCAGGCCGAGGCCGGCAACGATGCGGGCTACGCCCAGTGGATGGGTGATGTAGGGGTCCCCCGAGTGCCGCTCCTGCCCGCCATGCCGCTCCTCGGCGAACCGATATGCACCGCGAATGGCCTGGCCGTCCGCATCCGGGTGGTGTTCCTGCACCTCGCGGATGAGGGCCTCCACGTCCGAATCACCCGTGGCGGCGGCAAGTCCCAGGTCTGCGAGAGGAGTGCCCATTAGCCTTACGATAACGCGCCGTCGGTGATGGGCAGCCAGTCGGGCACCGCCCCCATGAGGTCGACGGTCATGGCGCGGGCCGCCATGGCGTCGGCCTCGTCGCGCAGCGCGGCCGCGCGGCGGCCCACCGCGCCGTCGTCCAGGTCGGCATGCGGCGCACCGGGCACCACCGCGATCCCCTCCTCGTCCACGCGCACCAGGCCCGCCTCGCCCAGCGCGGCGAGGGCCAGCGCCACCGCGCGCGGCGAACGGGCCACGGGGCCATCGCCGGCCAGCAACAGGTCGGCCTGCGCTCCCCAGGGAAGCCGCCCGTCCTGCGCCGCCAGCCCGGGCCACACGGCGCGGGCCACGTCGCGCACGGCCAGGTCGGCGCGGGCCACCGAGAGCGCCATGGCCGCCTCGTCCGGGCCCCATGCCAGGTGGGCATACCTTCCCGCGGCGGCGGCGCGCAGCCAGCCAGCCTGCCACTCCAGCACAGGCGGATCCACCGCCACCAGGTGGACGTCATCGGGCATCTCCACCTGCGACAGGGCCGCGTAGTCGAGCAGCGCCAGCACCGGGCCGCCGCGGGCGAGCGCCATGCGTGCGCGCATCGCGCTCGCGTCACATCGCTCGCCGCCCAGCATGGCCAGCTCCACACCAAGGCGCCCGGGTGCCAGCACGTCTTCCAGCGCCGCCCGGCGGCGTGGGACGTCGGCCACCACGGCCACCACCCCGCGATCGGCCCCCGCCAGGGCGCAGATGAGCGCCAACGCGCGGCCCTGGCCGCGCCGGTCGCGGACCTCACGCGGGGCATCCACCGCGATGGCGGGTGCGGATGGGGCGAACGGCTGGGCCAGCATTCGGAGGATCTCCGCCGGTGGCACCCGCCCGGTGCATGCGGAGTCGCAGGCCGGGGCGCAGGCGCCGTCCACCGGCGGGCCGGCCGGCAGGGGCACGATGTCGTCCATCGACACCCGTGCGCCTACGGTGTCCTGCCAGCGCTCCACCTCAAGACGGGCCACAACGTCGTAGCGGGTGGCCGGATCGGCCTCCTGCAGCTCAGGCGCCCGCCGCCCCATGGAGAACCCGATCGCCGGCACGGCCACGCCGCCGGCCGACAGCCGCGCCTTGAGGTGCCGGCCCTCCCCCACCCGGCTGATGGCGCCCACGGCGCAGGCCGGCACCACGATGCGCGGCTCGGGGTTGCCGCGCCCGAACGGCGCAAGGGCCTCCAGTGCCTCGGCGGTGGCGAGCGTGAGGTCGGCACCCGCGGCCACCGCGTCCACCGTGCGGGTGCGGGCGCGGGCGATCTCGCGGCTGCGCCCGGCGGCCGATGCCTCCAGCGCCTCGCGGAATGCCGGGATGTCATCGGCCGCCAGCGACACGCCCACGGCCCCCGAGTGCCCGCCCCAGCGGGTGAGGGTGGCCGCGGCATCGGCCACGATGGCATGCAGGTCGAGGCCCGGGAGGCTGCGCCCGGACCCCTTGGCCTGGTCGCCATTCACCGACAGCACGATGGCCGGGCGCCCGAAGCGCTCCACCATGCGCGACGCCACGATCCCCACCACGCCCTCATGCCACCCCTCGCCCGCCACCACCGTGACGGGCGCGGCGTCGGCGCGCGCGGCGTCGGCCTCGAGGATTTGCACCGCCTCGGCGGTGACCTGGCGCTCCACCTCCCGGCGGCGGGAGTTCATCTGCCAGATCTCATCGGCCAGCTGGCGCGCCCGGTGCGGGTCGTCCTCCAGCATCAGCTCAAGCGCCAGGGAGGCGTCGGCCAGACGGCCGGTTGCGTTGATGGCCGGGGCCAGGGTGAACGACAGCCCGCGCGGCGTGATGCCGCGGTGCGACTGCCCCGCAGCCGCGAGCAGGGCCACGATGCCCGGGCGCTCGCCCCGACGGATGGACTGCAGGGCGCGGTGCACCAGGCGGCGGTTTCCGTCCACGAGGGGCACGGCGTCGGCCACGGTGGCCAGCCCCGCCAGGTCCACCCCGGCGTCGGGGCCCGGGCCCAGCAGGTGGTCGTCGCCCTCCGCCATGGCCCGCACCACGTCGAACACCACGCCCGCCGCCGCCGGCAGGGCGTCCATCCCCCGTCCGAGCGCGGGGTTGGCGATGATGCCGGGGGGCCGCGCGCCGGCCGCCAGGTGGTGATCGAGCACCACCACGTCCATGCCCAGCTCCGTGGCGCGCGCGAGGGCCTCCACGCTCGACGTGCCGCAGTCCACGCAGCAGAGCACGCGGGCGCCCTGGTCGGCGAGACGCTCCACCGTGGCCTCCGACACGCCGTAGCCGTCCGTGAACCTGCTGGGCAGGAAGGTGGTCACCTCCCCGCCCCGCGCGCGCAGCGCGCCGGCGAGGATGGCGGTGGAGCACACGCCGTCGCAGTCGTAGTCGCCGTGGATCGCCACGTGCTCGCCGCGGGCCACGGCCTGCGACAGGCGCTCCGCGGCCTGTCGCACGCCGTCGATGGCCAGCGGGTCGCCCAGGTCGCCGTCCGCCGCCAGGAACGCCCGGGCGTCGTCGGGGTCCGCAAGGCCCCTGCGGGCCAGGATCCACGCCATGGGCTCGGGGCAGCCCAGCTGCTCCTCCAGGGCGCGCACGTCCGCATAGGCCACGCGGGACGCCCTCCAGGGCGCCGTGGACTGAACAATCACCGGGGTGTCGCCAGGGGCGCTCAACCCGGCCGATCGTAACGGCGCGGACGGACGCCGGGCTACCAGTGGCCGGAGCGCACCATCCCCACCACCAACCAGCCGAACAGCACCAGGCCGGCGACGAACCCGGGCACGCCGATGAGCGCCAGCCCGAACAGCTGCGGCCCCTCCACCACGAAGGTGCCGATGATCCCCGAGGCCAGGATGACCGCGGCCGCCACGAGCGCGATGGACAGGCGGTTGGCAGCCGTGAGCGCCTTGTCGCTGGCCTCCTTGAGCTCCTCGAGGTCGATGGCCACGTGCACCTCGCCATCCTTGAACTCCTCCATGAGCTCGCCGAACTGGATGGGGTACTCGAGCAGGGCCGACGCGTACCGGCCCATGTCGGTCTGCACGCGCCCGGCGATGCGCTCGGGGCTGTACTTCGCGTACAGCAGCTTGCGCGCGTACGGCCGCGCGGTCTCGAACACGTTGAACTGCGGGGAGATCTCGAGCGCCACGCCGGCCAGCGTGGCCAGTGCCTTGTCCAGCAGGATCCAGCGCGACGGCAGCGTGATCTCGAGTTCGTAGATGACCCCGAAGAGCTCGTGCAGGATCTCCCGGACGTCGAGCTCGTCCATGGACATGCCCATGTAACGACCCATCAGGTCCTGCAGGCGCGCCGAGAACTCCTCCTCCAGCTCACGCGGGTACCGGATGCCGAGCGCCCTCAGGTCGCGCGGCAGGCGCGCGGTGTTCTGCCCCATGATGTCCGTGAACAACCGGATGGCCGACTCGCGGTCCTCCTGCGAGAGGCGCCCCACCATGCCGAAGTCGATGAGCCCGATGGTGTCGGGTCCGAGGATGATGATGTTGGCCGGGTGGGGGTCGGCGTGGAAGATGCCATCGCCGAAGATCATCTGCATCCACGTCTCGGCGATTCGCGCGGCCAGGGTGCGGCGCTCGTCAGCCGACAGGGCCTCGAGATCGAAGTGCGCGAGGGTGGGCCCGTCCAGGCGGTCCTGCGTGAGCACCCGCCCGGTGGACTGCCGCCAGTGGATGCGCGGCACCAGCACGTGCTCATTTCCGTCGAAGTTGCGCCGCACGGCCTCGTCGTTGCGGGCCTCGTTGCGGTAGTCCAGCTCCTGACGGACGGTCTTGGCGAACTCGTCCACCAGGCCCTGCAGGTCGATGAACGACAGCCGCCTCACGCGATCCTTGGCCAGTCGCACCAGCCGGTACAGCAGGTCGATGTCGGCGTTGAGGGTGTCGGCCGCGCCCGGGCGCTGCACCTTCACCACCACCTCGCGCCCCCCCGGCAGGCGCGCCACGTGTACCTGCCCCACCGACGCGCTGCCGATGGGCACGGGGTCGAAGTACTCGAATGCCTGCTCCAGCGTGAGCCCCAGGTCCTCCTCCACCACCTGGCGCACGGCCTCGAACGGCTCGGGGCGTGCCTGGTCCTGCAGCCTGCGGAGCTCGGCGATGACGTCCGGGGGCACCACGTCGGGGCGCGTGGAGAGCAGTTGGCCGAACTTCACGAAGGTGGGGCCAAGCTCCTCCAGCATCTCGCGCAGCCGCCGCCCGCGGGTGGCGCGCTCCTCGGCGCTCTCCCCCGACGGGTCGGCATCGGCCGCGCCCTTGCGCGAGAACAGGTACCCGAAGCCGTGCCGGGTGGCCACCTGCGCGATCTCGCGCAGCCTGCCCAGCGTCTTCCTGCGCTCGCCGCGGCTCACGGCAGCGGGCCGCTACGCGCCTGCGTCGGCGGGGGCAGCGGGAGTGGTGCCCGCCGCCTCCTCGAGCAGTCGGATGCGGTGCTCGAGCTCGGCGATGCGCTGGTCCACGTCGGCGATGTCATCGCGCTGGGCGATGCCCAGCTCGCGCAGCAGGCCGTGCACCCCGCCCTCGATCTTGTCGATGATCCCCTGCTGCTCACCGCTTGCCCGCACGCGGGCCATGAGGCCGTCCACGGTCAGCCGACCCTCCTCGTCGGACAGCTGGCCGCGACGCACCAGGTCGTCGACGATCGCCTGGGCGCGATCGCGGGTGAGGGACGCCGCGCCGACGGCGACGAAGATGGCCTGCTCGACGGCCTCGCGTGGGCTCATCACTGACGCTTCCTCCTCTTGACCTGCCTGTGGCGGCGCTCGCGCTCGGGGGGCTGCGCGGGTGACTCACCCTTCCCCTGCACATCATCCCCCTCCACGGCCGCGGGCGCCTCGGGCTTCGGTTCCAGCGCGTCCGGCGCGTCCGGCCCTGGGGCCGTCTCGGGGGCGGACTCGGGCTCGGGCTCGGGGGCGGGCTCGGGCTCGGGGGCGGGCTCGTCGTCGCGCATGAGCGACGGGACGTCCTGCTCCTCGTCGAGAGCAGCCTCAGCACGCGACAGCACGTCCACGTCCACCACGTCAGAGTCGTGTGTGGCCGCCTGCGACCGCGCGGCCTTCTTGCGCGCCTTGCCGGCGCGCTTGCGCCCCGCCGGCTCGCGCTCCTTCCAGATGGCCGCAAGCGGCCCTGCGATGAGCAGCGACGACACGCCGCCCGTCAGCAGGCCGATGAGCAGGGCGAACGCGAAGTCCTGAAGGGTCTCGCCACCGAACAGCAGCAGGGCAAGCACCGGGACGATGGTCGTGAAGCTGGTGATGAGGGTGCGGTTGAGGGTCTCGTGCACCGAGCGGTTCATCACGTCCTTGAACCTGGCATTGCGCATGAGGCGTTCGTTCTCGCGCACGCGGTCGTACACCACCACCACGTCGTAGAGCGAGTAGCCGAGGATGGTGAGCCAGGCGGCGATGGTTGCGCTGGTGACCTCGCGTCCCACGATCGAGTAGATGCTGAGGGACAGCCAGACGTCCTGAACCACCGAGAGCAGGGCGGGAAGGGCGAGCCGGTACTCAAACCGGATGCTCAGGTAGATGATGACCAGCAGGAACGACAGGCCGATGGCCCAGCCGGCACGCTCCGCCACCTGACGCCCGAAGGTGGGGCCGACGGTCTCCACCTGGTACGAGCGCTCGTCGATACCGCCCAGTTCCCGGTCGAGGCTGGCCTTGAGCGTGGCCAACTGCTGGGGCTGCAGGGTGGGCGTCTGCACCTGGAATCCCCGCTGGCCGGTGGCGGGGTCGGTGGTCTCCTGGATCTTGGCATCGGGGTAGCCCTGGCTTGACAGCACCTGGCGCACCTGGCCCTCGGTGGGCTGCCCCTGCTCGAATGCCACCACCACGCGCGTGCCGCTCTGGAAGTCGAGGCCGAGGTTGAGCCCGTTGATGCCGATGAAGATGGCACCGATCGCCACGGGCACGAATGAGATGGCCAGCCACAGGCGCCACTTGCCGACGAAGTCGAACTTCCACCGCGGCTCGCGCACGTCGAGCCCCAGCAGCTTGCTGTCGCTGAACGCCCTGGTCCCGGAGATGCCCTCGATCACCAGGCGCGTCACCACGACCGCCGTGAAGAACGACAGCGCCACGCCGATCATGAGCGTGAATGCGAAGCCCTTGGGTCCCGCGGTGCTGAACAGGAACAACACGGCCGCCGTGAGGAACGTGACCACGTTGGCGTCGACGATTGCGCTGATGCCCTTGGAATAGCCGGTCAGGAGAGCCGATTTGCTGCTTCTGCCCGCGCGGGTCTCCTCGCGCATGCGTTCGAAGATCACCACGTTGGCGTCGGATGCGACGCCGATCGTGAGGATGACCCCCGCGATGCCCGGCAGGGTGAGCGTGATGGGCACCAGCACGATGACCGCGCTGAAGAGCAGGGCGTAGAACAGCAGGGCCCCGGCGGCGATCAGGCCGAGGAGCCGGTAATAGGCGATGAGGAACAGCAGGACGATGATCAGGCCGATCACGCCCGCGATGAGCCCCTGCTTCAGCGACTCGGCGCCGAGCGTGGCCGACACCTGCTTCTGGCTGATGACCTCGAGCCGAATGGGGATCGCGCCCGAATTGAGCTGGTCGGCCAGGGTGCGGGCGCTCTCGGTGGTGAAGTTGCCCGAGATCTGCGCGCCGTTGTTGCCGCTGATGCCATTGGGATACTGGCGGAAGTCCACCGTGGGGTTGCTGATGATGCGGCCGTCCAGCACGATCGCGAAGCTCTGGAGCTCCTGGCGCAGCGTGCCCCGCTGCGCCAGGTCGCGCGTGACGTCCTGGAACGCCTGCGCGCCCTGGTCGGTGAACTGCATGGTGACGATGGGCTCTTGGTTGCCCCCCTGGGAGCCCGAGTCGAAGCTTTGCGCCGACGACGTGATGTCGCGACCCGTGAGCGCGGGCTTGTCCTGCATGAGCACGTAGACGGTCCGCGATGGGCCATCCGGGCGGTTCGGGTCGAGTTGCTGCAGGTCGGAGTAGATGACCAGGCCCTTGGGAACGGTCACCAACTCCATGCCCGCCGGGACCTTGCCGCCGTACTCGAGGAGCAAGTCGGCTTTCTCGTATTCGGGGCCGGCCACCAGGGTGCGCGCCGCGTTCTTCCGGAAGAGGTAATACGTGGCCTGGCCCTCCACCGGCGGCTTCGGCGTGGTGGTCTGGGCCCGTTGGGTCATCTTCCACAGGCTGGGGTCCTGCGCCACGAAGTTGGCCTGGTAGTCGGTGAACACCAGCTGCGCGGGCTTGATGAGGTCCTGCACGACCTGATCCGGATTCCTCGCCCCCGGCAGCGACACCACGATCTGGTCGTCGCCCTGGGTCTGGATCTCGGGCTCGGCGACTCCGAACGAGTCGACGCGGCTTCGGATGACCTCTACCGACCGGTCGATGGCCTCCTGGTTCACCTGGGAGTCGCGGGTGGCCTTGCCCTGCAGCACCACCTCCACGCCCCCCTGGAGGTCGAGGCCCAGCACGGCAGGACGAAGGGTCAGGGCGATGATCGAAGCCGCCGCCAGGCCGATGACCACCAGCAGGTACAGGAGCGCGCGGCGACCGGTATTCACCGGCGGCCTCCGGCCATGCGGGCCACTGGGATGATGCGCCTAGCCCTTGGCGGGCTCGTCGGCGACCGGTGCGGCGTGGTCGTCGGGCGTCGTCTTGCGCGACACGGCGGCCTGGGCCACGCGGATGTCCACGTCCTCGGCCACCTGCAGGATGATCGTGCCGCCGTCCTCCACCTCGGAGACGATGCCGTAGATGCCCGAGGTCGTGATGACCTCGTCACCCACGCGCAGCGAGCGGGACAGCTCCTCCATCTCGCGCCGGCGCTTCTGCTGCGGCCGGATGCCCACGAAGTAGATCAGGGCGACGAAGATGATGATGTATATGGGCAGAAGGACCGCCGACGACATGCGGGATCCGGCCTCCATGACGGGGTCTGGGACGCGCGGAGGGTAGCAGCGCCGCACACGGCCCGGGCCGTGCGGGTGGCCCCGCGCACCGTGGTACGGTGGCCGCCCGTGAGGGCCCTGTCCATCGCCATGGTCACCGAGTACGCCTATCCGGTCCTGGGGGGCGTCAGCGAGCACGTGCACTTCCTGTCACGGGAGCTCGCGCGCCGCGGGCACGACGTCACGGTGGTCACCGGCAACGTCGGTGACGCGGGCGAGACGGCCGAGCTCGACCGCCAGTCGCATCGCGACCACGGCTATCGCACCACGCGCATCGGACGGTCCGTGCCGGTGGTGGCCAACGGGTCCATCGCCAGGCTCACCGTGGCGCTGGGAATCAAGAGCCTGATCTCCGGCGCCATCCGCGGCATGGACGTGGTGCACGCGCAGGGCCTGGCGTCCCCCACCCTGCCCATGGGCGTGCTGCGGGTGTCCACGGCCCCATGCACCGTGGGCACGTTCCACACCTACTTCGACGAGGGCCACTGGCTCTACGACCGCATCGGCCCATACGTGCGCAACTCGCTGGCCCGCCTGGACCGCCGCATCGCGGTGTCCGAGGCCTGCATCGACGCGCTGGGGGACTACTTCCCCGGCGAGTGGGACGTGGTGCCCAACGGAATCGACTGCTCCCTGTACCGGCCCCTGGGGCCCGCCGAGGAGCGGCCGCCAGGGCCACCCCGCATCCTGTTCGTGGGGCGGTTCGACCCGCGCAACGCCCTGGGCGACCTGTTGGAGGCCGCCGCCATCCTGAAGGCGGAGGGGCGGGAGTTCACGGTGCAGGTGATCGGCGACGGGCCGGCCCGGCCGGTGTACGAGCGCAAGGCACGCTCGCTGGACATCTGGGACCGCGTGGAGTGGCTGGGGCTCCTGAACGAGGAGCGCCCCCGCTTCTACCGCGAGGCGGACGTCATGGCGGCGCCCTGCGTGCTGGCCTCATTCGGTGTGGTGCTGCTCGAGGCCCTGGCGTCGGGAACCCCGGTGGTGGCCGCGGACAACGTGGGGTTCGGGCAGGTCATCCGCGGCGATGTGCCCGGCCGCTTCGTGCCGCCGCACGACCCCGCCGAACTCGCCCGGGGCATCGCCGAGGTGCTCGACGATCCCGCCGCCGCCGAGGACATCTCCCGCCGGGGGCGAACAGCCGTGGAGCGGGAGTTCGACTGGCCACGGGTGACCGACCAGGTGGAGCGCATCTACCGGGAGGTACTCGAGGCAAAGCGTCCCGCAGTCAGAACCCCCATCATCCCCACATCCGGAGGACCCGAATGAACCGACCCGCCATCCTGACCGCCCTCGCGGTAGGCGCCGCCGCAGCAACCCTCGCCTTGGCGGGATGTGGCAGCTCGGATGATGCCGCCACCACTGCGGCGTCCACGACAGCAACGACATCGACGTCCGCAGCGGCGCCGATCGACTGCGTCGGGAGCGAGCAGACATGCACGGCCAAGGTCCCGCTCGGCGGCGGCGCTGCTGCACGGACCGTGCAGATCGCGCTCACCGGGACCAACATGGGTGAGCCCACGACAACGGTGGCCCCGGAGTACGAAGGCGCCTACAACATCACCAACACCGCATTCACGACAGGCGGGTCGGTGTACGAGTTCATGCTGGACGCGGTGGAGAGCATCCCCGATGGCGTCAACCTCGAGATGACGTTCACGCAGAAGATGTAGTCGGCGACCCGGCCCGGTCGCGCGCTACGGGAGCGATCCCCATGCCGTGCCCGGGCCGGGCTCGTCGAACAACGGGTCCTGGCCTCTGTCGTGCGCGCGTACCTCGCGGGGAACTTCCAGGCCAAGGTGCACATATGCCCGCGCGGTGGCGATCCGCCCACGCGGAGTGCGCGCGAGCAGCCCCTGCTGCAGCAGGAAGGGCTCGTAGACATCCTCGATGGTGTCCGGGGACTCCCCCACCGCGTCGGCCAGCGTGCCGAGGCCGGTCGGCCGGCCAGCGAACGTGACCGCCAGGTGCGACAGGATCTTCCGGTCGAGGTCATCGAGGCCGGCGTCGTCCACCTCCAGCACCTTCAGGGCCTCTTCTGCGCCCGTGCGGTTGATGCGGCCGAGGCCCTGCACCTGGGCGACATCCCGCACGCGGCGGAGCAGGCGGTTCGCGATGCGCGGCGTGCCCCGCGAGCGGCCGGCGATGGCCAGCGCACCGTCATCCGCCATGTCGACCTCCAGGAGGTCCGCGGACCGGGTGACGATGCGCGCGAGGTCGTCCGGGCCGTAGTAGTCCAACCGCTGGACCACCCCGAAGCGGTCGCGCAGCGGGGTTGTGAGCAGGCCCGATCGCGTGGTGGCACCCACCAAGGTGAAGCGCGGCAGGTCCAGGCGCAGCGTGCGCGCCTGCGGCCCCTGCCCCAGCACCACATCCAACTGGAAGTCCTCCATCGCCGGGTACAGGACCTCCTCCACCGCGCGGTTCAGGCGGTGGATCTCATCGATGAAAAGCACATCACCGGGGCCAAGCGCCGTGAGGATGGCGGCCAGATCGCCCTTGCGCTCCAGCACCGGGCCACTGGTGACCGTGATCTCCACCCCCATCTCGGAAGCCAGGATGATGGCGAGGGATGTCTTGCCCAGGCCGGGAGGGCCGGCCAGCAGCACATGATCCAGCGCCTCGTCGCGCTGCCGTGCGGCCTCCAGGAAGATGCCCAGTTGTCGGCGCACGGACTCCTGGCCGATGAAGTCGCCCAGCGTCCGCGGGCGCAGCGAGGTGTCAACGCCCTGCTCCTCCGGCGTCGCATCGGGGCTCGCGAGCCTGTCGGGGTCAGTCATCGGGCCAGCGCCGCCAGGCCGTGGCGGATGAGGGCCTCCTCATCCATGTCCGCGGCCGCGGTGGCAAGCGCGGCGTCCACGTCATCCGGCGCGAACCCCAGGGCCACCAGGCCCTCGCGGGCGCCGCCGCGCGTTCCCCCGGCCACGTGTGGCCCGGCGCCCACGGCGCCCATGGCGCCGATGGAATCGCGCAACTCCAGCACCACCCGGTCGGCGGTCTTCCGGCCGACGCCCGCGGCCTTCGACAGGTAGCCGGTGTCGCCGCCCCCGATCGCGGCGGCGAGCGCCGGAGGCGTGCCGAGACCGCAGATGGCGAGCGCCATGCGGGGACCCACGCCGTTCACGCCGATCAGCGCCTCGAACAACGCCCGCTCGGCGTCGTCGGCGAACCCGTACAGGTCAAGGGCATCCTCGCGCACCACGAGGTGGGTGCGCAGGGTCACCTCGCTGCCC